>JAIVHR010000031.1:0-12261 GCA_020200935.1 Sphingomonadales bacterium | reverse complement strand
GCGTTCGGCATCGCTGCCGAAGATGCGGATCGCGTCGCCCTCATCGCCGCGCGCCTCGGCCAGCGCGGCGCTCGCGCGGCGCAATATGCCCGGCGCGCCCTCGTCGTCGGCGCGATCGACAAGGATCCCGCAGCGCATTTTGACCGCGATTGGCCGGTCTTCGACCGGAAAGGGCTGTTCGATCGCCTTGGCGAGGCGCCGGGCGAGCAATTCGGCTTCCTCGACATCGGTCGGCGGCGAAAGGCCGATGAGGAATTCGGCGCCGGCGAGGCGCGCGATCAGCCGCTTTCGGCCGGCCATCGGGCCGACCAAAGTCTCGATCCGCCGCGCCATGCCGCGCAGAACCGCATCGCCGGCGGCCCGGCCGAGCGTGCTGTTGATTCGGTCGAAACGCTGCAGCCCGATCAGCAGCAGCACGAGCCGCGGACCGCCATTGCGCGGTTCGGCGAGGCGCTGTTCGATCCATTGCCGGGCGAGATGCGCATCGCCGAGCCCGGTCAACGGATCGCGCCGGCCGCGCGCCTTGACCTCGACGAGCCGGTCGGGCTGCTCGACCTGGCCGGTCACCGCCTCGCCGTCGCGCGAAATATGATGGACCAGCCTCTCCTCGCCCTCGCCGAGCCGATGGGCGAAGGCGGTCGGCGCGCCGCTTTCGTCGAGCCGGTCGATCGCCGCGCCGGCATCAGCCGCGCCCGATTCGCCGAAGGCGGCGAAAAAAACCGCACCCGACAGAGCGCCCGCATCGCTCAGCGCGAGCAGCCCGCGCAGTTCGGGATCGATCTCGACCCGGTCGGCCTGCCGTTCCCAGCGCCATTGCGGCCCGATCGGCGCGCTTCGGCCGCCGCCGCCATCGGCGAAACTATGGCCGAGCCGCGGCGCCCAACCGCCGCGCGCCACCGCCGCCGCAAGCTCGTCGCGCTGCCGGAAGGACAGCAGGAAGAGCGGGTTGCGCGGGGGCGACGGATCGGAAATGGCGATGCTCCGCTGAGCCAGGGGCGAGTCTCGAAACTCCATCAAGACCTAGCCCGCCCACGGTTACCCGCCAATCACCTGTTTCACACCCTTGCTCCGGCCCGGGCGCCGCCCTAGGTCGGTCGCATGGCAATCCCGGACATGAGCGCAGCGCGTCCGCTGGCCGACCGGTTCGGGCGGCAGGTCACCTATCTGCGCCTTTCGGTCACTGATCGCTGCGACCTACGCTGCCGTTACTGCATGGCCGAAAAGATGGAGTTCCTGCCGCGGCGCGAGGTGCTCTCGCTCGAAGAGATGCGCGACATCGCCGAGGCTTTCATCGCCCGCGGCGTACGCAGGATCCGGCTGACCGGCGGCGAACCGCTGGTCCGGCGCGGGGTGACCGGGCTCGCTCGCATGATCGGCCGGCATCTTGAATCGGGCATGCTCGACGAGCTAACGATGACGACCAACGCGACGCGGCTCGCCGATCACGCCGCCGAACTCGCCGATTCCGGCATCCGGCGCGTCAATGTCAGTCTCGACACCCGCCATGCCGAAACTTTCCGCCACATCACCCGCTGGGGCGATCTCGACCGCACCCTCGAGGGTATCGCGGCGGCTAGGGCGGCCGGGCTGCGGGTCAAGATCAACATGGTCGCGCTGCGCGGCCTCAACGACAGCGAAATCGTACCGATGATGCGCTGGTGCGCCAGCGAAGGGCATGACCTCACCCTGATCGAGACGATGCCGCTCGGGCAGGTCGAGGGCGACCGGCAGGATCGCTATCTGCCGCTCGATGCGGTTCAGCGCGAGCTGGAGGATCGCTTCACCCTCATCCCGCTGATCGAGCGCACGGGCGGCCCGGCGCGCTATTGGCGGATCGAGGAGCTGGGCCTCAGGCTCGGACTGATCACCCCGCTGACGAATAATTTCTGCGCCGGCTGCAACCGGGTTCGCGTCACCGCATCGGGCAAGATCTATATGTGCCTCGGCCATGACGACCATCTCGATCTCAAATCGGCGCTGCGGACCGGCGGGCGGGAGGCGCTCGACGGCCTGCTCGACGAGGCGATGGCATTGAAGCCCGAGCGCCACCAATTCGCGATTCACGCAGCCGAACCGGCCGTGAAGCGCCATATGAGCGTCACCGGCGGATGAGCATCGACGGCATCTATGCGCTGGTCGCCTCCTCGGTCGAGGCCGCGCAGCGCGCCGCCGAGGAGCTGCAGAAGCGCCATGATTTCGTACCGCTCGAGGATGCCGAGGGCGTGATCGCGCTCGGCGGCGACGGTTTCATGCTCCAGACGCTCCACCGGATGCTGGCGAAAGACCGGATCTGCCCTGTCTTCGGGATGAATTTAGGCACCGTCGGCTTTCTGATGAACGAATGGCGGGTCGAGGGGCTCGACGAGCGCATCGCCGAAGCCAAGCGCTTCCAGGTCGCCCCGCTCAAGATGATCGCCAAAACGGTCGATGGCGAGACGATAACCAGTCCGGCGATCAACGAGGTCTCGCTGTTGCGCGAAACCCGCCAGACCGCCAAACTCGAGGTCAGCGCCGGCGATCATGTCGTGCTGCCCGAGCTGGTCTGCGACGGCGTGCTGGTCGCCACCCCGGCCGGTTCGACGGCCTACAACCTGTCCGCCAAGGGGCCGATCCTGCCGCTCGGATCGAAGATGCTCGCGCTGACCCCGATCAGTGCCTTCCGCCCGCGGCGCTGGGACGGGGCGATCCTGCCCGACACTACCCGTATCGGCATCCGCGTGCTCAATCCGGTTAAACGCCCGGTCAGCGCGGTCGCCGATCAGCGCGAAGTGCGCGATGTCGAGACGGTCGAAATCACCCTCGATCCGACGCGCAGCCTGACCCTGATGTTCGATCCCGAACATGCGCTCGATGAGCGGATCGCGATGGAACAGTTCATCGTCTGAAGCGCTTGAAGCGAGCGAAAAGCGTTGCTATAGGGCCGCCTCCGCGAGGGCGTTCAGGCGCCCGCGACAATCGGTGTTCCCCGGTAGCTCAGTGGTAGAGCAAGCGGCTGTTAACCGCTCGGTCGTCTGTTCGAATCAGACCCGGGGAGCCACCGTTTCCCGAAAATCGATGACGCGTATCAGTCCAGTTTGCCGTGGCAGTGCTTGTATTTGCGCCCCGAACCGCAGGGGCACGGCGCATTGCGGCTGACCTGCCCGGCCCATTTGGCCGGATCGTCGGTGAGATCGGCTTGCGGTGACCGCTGGGCGGTCTGGCGCGGCGGCATCCTCATGGGGATGAGGCCGCGCGTGCCGGCATCGATATCGTTGGTATTGTCCTCGCCGGTCAGCGGATCGATATGGCTGGTGATGAAGTCCGGCAGTTCGGGCAAGGGCGGCGGTTCGGGCCGCTTGAGCTGCGCAAAGGCGAGCGTCCTGGTGACCTCCTCGCGGATGATGGCGAGCATCCGCTGGAACATCGCGAAGGCCTCGCGCTTATATTCGTCGATCGGCTTCTTCTGGGCATAGGAGCGCAGATGGACGACCTGCCGCAGCGCATCGAGCGTCGCCAGATGCTCCTTCCATTGAATATCAAGATTTTGCAGCAAGATGCTCTTCTGGATTGATAACCAGTCGTTCTTCGGAACATCCTTCGATTTCGCGGCGAGTTCCTTTTCGGCAAGATCGTAGACCCGGTCCTCGATGATCTGCGGATCGAGCTCCTCCTCCTTCATCCACTCGTCGATCGGCGGATTGAGGCCGAGCACTCGCTCGACACGCTCCTTCAGCCCCTCGATATTCCACATTTCGGGATAACTGCCGGGCGGGCAATTTTCCTCGACGATGTCCTGCACCGTCTCGGTACGGAAATCGACGATGATGTCCTCGAGTTCGTCGGCATCCATGATCTCGCCGCGCTGCGAGTAGATCACCTTGCGCTGGTCGTTCATCACGTCGTCATATTCGACGACTTGCTTGCGGATGTCGTAATTGCGCGCCTCGACCTTCTTCTGCGCGGTCTCGATCGCCTTGGCGACCCACGGGCTGATGATCGATTCGCCCTCTTCGAGGTTGCTGCGCACCATCTTGGCGAACATCGTCTGCGGGCCGAAGATTCGCAGCAGATCGTCGTCGAGCGATAGATAGAAGCGGCTGAGGCCCGGATCGCCCTGGCGCCCCGAACGGCCGCGCAGCTGATTGTCGATTCGACGGCTCTCATGGCGCTCGGTGGCGAGCACGAACAGCCCGCCGGCCTCGATCACCTTGGCCTTTTCCTCGGCGACCTCCCGCTTGATCCGCTCGATCGCCTTGTCGCGCTCGGGCCCCTCCTCGAGGTCGGCGAGCTCGCCGGCGATGCGATATTCGGGGTTGCCGCCGAGCTGGATGTCGGTGCCGCGGCCCGCCATGTTGGTGGCGATGGTCACCGTTCCGAGCCGCCCGGCCTGGGCGACGATCAGCGCTTCCTTCTCGTGATGGCGCGCATTGAGCACCGCATGCTCGACCTTTTCCCTGGTCAGGAATTCGGACAGCAATTCGGACTTCTCGATCGAGACCGTGCCGACGAGCACCGGCTGGCCCTTGTCGCGCGATTCGCGGATCGCCCCGGTGATCGCGGCGAACTTGTCCTTCTCGTCCTTGTAGAATTCGTCGGTGTCGTCGATCCGGCAAACCGGAAGGTTGGTCGGGATCACGGTGACGTTCATCTTGTAGATGTCGAAAAATTCGGGCGCCTCGGTCAGCGCGGTGCCCGTCATCCCGGCGAGCTTGGGATACATGCGGAAATAATTCTGGAAGGTAATCGAGGCCAGCGTCTGGTTCTCGGGTTTGATCTCGGCGCCTTCCTTGGCCTCGACCGCCTGGTGCAGCCCGTCCGACCAGCGCCGCCCCTCCATCATCCGGCCGGTGAACTCGTCGATGATGACGACCTCGCCGTCCTTGACCAGATAATCCTTGTCGCGCTTCTGCAGGATGTTGGCCTTGAGCGCCTGCTGCAAATGATGGACGACCTGGGTGTTCTCGAAATCGTAGAGATTCTCGCCTTCGAGCAGCCCGGCATCCTCGAGCAGCCTTTCGGCCCGTTCGGTGCCGTCCTCGGTCAGCGTGACCGAGCGTTGCTTCTCGTCAAGCTCGTAATCGTCTTCGCCGAGCTTCTTCACCACCTCGTCGACGCCGAGATAGAGCTCGGACTTGTCCTCGGTCGGGCCGGAAATAATCAGCGGCGTGCGCGCCTCGTCGATCAGGATCGAATCGACCTCGTCGACGATCGCATAGACGAAGGGACGCTGGACCATCTGGCTGCGCGAATATTTCATATTGTCGCGCAGATAATCGAAGCCGAACTCGTTGTTGGTGCCGTAGGTGATGTCGGAGGCATAGGCCGCGCGGCGGTCGGCATCGGGGAGATTCGGGACGATGACGCCTACTTCCATGCCGAGGAAGCTATAGACCTGCCCCATCCAGTCGGCGTCGCGCCGGGCGAGATAGTCGTTGACGGTGACGACGTGGACGCCGCGTTCCTCGAGCGCATTGAGATAGACCGGCAAGGTGGCGACCAAAGTCTTGCCCTCGCCGGTCATCATCTCGGCGATCTCGCCGCGATGGAGGACGATCCCGCCCAGCAGCTGCACATCGTAATGGCGCTGGCCGAGCGTGCGCACCGCCGCCTCGCGGACCGTCGCGAAGGCTTCGGGCAGAATGTCGTCGAGCGTCTCGCCGGCGGCGAGCCGTTGCTTGAGCTTGGGCGTCTGCGCCTTGAGCGCCCCGTCCGACAGCGCCTGGATGTCGGGCTCGAGCGCGTTGATCTCGGCGACGATCTTGTCGAGCTTCTTGAGATACCGATCGTTGCTCGACCCGAAGAGGTTTTTGGCGAGGCCGCCTAACATGCGAAATCCTTGAAAATTTACGGCGGGGCGCGGGCGGAAACCCCCCGCAAATCCCCGAAATTCCTAGGCGCGCGATGTAGGTGCGGGGGCGGGGTTAGTCAATCGAGCCAACTTCGCTAAGGTAAAGCGCGAAGGGAATATAGCGATGCAATCAATATTGGTCATTGCGGTAGCAATTTTCGGTCCGTCGACGGCTTTGGGTGGCACACCCGCTGAACCAGCCGGAAACCCGGGCTTGTGGGTCACGTCGGCCGACTATCCCGTGGCAGCGTTGCGCCAGGGTCATGAGGGGGTCACGGCGTTCCGTCTTTATGTCGGGAGCGATGGACGCGTTACGCAATGTGAGGTGACCGAGAGCAGCGGTCATCCTGCACTCGATGAACAGGCTTGTATCGCGCTGCAGGTACGGGCCCGTTTTCATCCGGCAACAGACACTGAAGGCCGTCCGGCCGAAGGCACCTATTCGAGCTCGGTTCGCTGGACGATCCCGGGAAGCGCTCCGATGGAATATCCGACACCGGTCCCTTATGTGCTCGAATACGTCCTTACATATTCGGCGGAGGGCGCGATCGTTGACTGCGAAATCACTCAGGCCGCAAGCGACGGTGACCCGATGACGACCGAGACGCGTCCCGATGTCTGCGATTCTTCACAATGGGAAGGTCTGACCATTCGGCCCTTCACGAATGACGAAGGCGAGCCGATCGAACGCAAGGTGCGGTATCGTTACCGCGTCGACATCGAAGATTGAAACTGCCGCAGCGATAGTCAGTCGCGTCACAACAAGCTAAGCGGCTTCGCGGCCGGCGAGGCGAGCTGGGAGGATGTCGCGCGGGCGATCGGCACCACCGACACCTTTCCCAAGGGCGCGGCGGCGAGCGCGGTGATCGGCGGGTCGACGGTGCAACTCGCGGGCATCGCCAAGGGATCGGGTATGATCGCCCCCGACATGGCGACGATGCTCGCCTATGTCTTCACCGACGCCTCGATCGATCCGGCCTTCCTCCAGACACTCGTCGAACGGGCGACGGCGAAAAGCTTCAACGCGATCACCGTCGACAGCGATACATCGACCTCGGACACCCTGCTGGTCTTCGCGACCGGCCAGACGGGCAATGCGCCGATCGCCTCATATGACGATTCGGGCGCCGACGCTTTCGCCGCCGCGCTGGATGAAGTCTGCATCGAACTCGCCCAGCTGATCGTGCGCGACGGCGAGGGAGCGAGCAAATTCATCACCATCACGGTCGACGGCGCGGAAAGCGACGAGAGCGCCCGGCGGGTCGCGCTGTCGATCGCCAATTCTCCGCTGGTGAAAACCGCCATCGCCGGCGAGGACGCCAATTGGGGCCGCGTCGTGATGGCGGTCGGCAAGGCCGGCGAACCGGCCGACCGCGACAGGCTCGCGATCCGCTTCGGCGCGACCGAGGTGGCGCGCGACGGCCGCGTCGTCGAGGATTATGACGAGGCGCCGGTCGCCGCCCATCTCAAGAGCGGGGAGGTCGAGATCGGCGTCGATCTCGGCATCGGCGAGGGCCGCGCGACGGTCTGGAGCTGCGACCTGACCCATGGCTATATCTCGATCAACGCGGATTACCGCACGTGAGCCCGATCTTCAGCGAGAAGGTCGCGATGCTGATGCGCGCGGTGGCGCGCGATGTCGTGCTGCCGCGCTATCAGAAGCTCGCCGATAACGAGATCTCGGAAAAGGCGCCCGGCGATATCGTCACCATCGTCGATCGGGAGAGCGAGCGACGGCTCGCCGACGGACTTGCGAAAATCCTCCCCGAGGCGCGGATTGTCGGCGAAGAGGGGTGCGCCGAGGATCCCGCGCTGCTCGACACGCTCGGCGAGGGCATGGTCTGGCTGATCGATCCGCTCGACGGCACGGCGAATTTCTCCGAGGGCAAGATGCCCTTCGCGCTGATGGTCGCGCTGATCGCCGAGGGCGAGACGCGGATGGGTTGGATACTCGATCCGATGACGCCGCGGCTGTGCTTCGCCGCCGCCGGGCGCGGCGCCTATGTCAATGGCGACCGGGTATCTTCGCGGGCCGGGATCAAGAGCCCGCCGGTCGCCGCTATCGGCCTGTATTTCATGGATGACGGGCAGCGCCGCGACATTGCCGAGCGCGCCGAGGGGACGCTCGAAATCGTCACCATCCCGCGCTGCGCGGGCGAGCAATATCCGCGGCTGGCGCTGGGACAGAACGATATCAGCCTGTTCGCGCGCACCCTGCCCTATGACCACGCCGCCGGCGCATTGTTCCTCGAGGAAGCCGGCGGCAGGACGGCCTGGGCCGACGGCACACCCTATCAGGTGACCGACCGCAGCCCGAACCTGCTGTCGGCGGCGACGCCCGGGCTATGGGATCGCGCGGCGGAGATACTGTTCGGCTGACTGGGATCCTCGTGGCGTGGCAAACGCCGTCATGCCGGGTGACGGAATTCAGGATGAAAGCCGGGCGCTCAGCCTGAACCGTTAGAGCGCCCCCTACGAAATCGCCGTCTCGATCCATTGCTTGAGTTGCATCTTCGGCGCCGCGCCGATCTTCTCGGCATGCTTTTCGCCATTCCTGAAGATCAGCATGGTCGGGATCGAGCGGACGCCGTAATTGGCGGCGGCGTCGGGATTCTCGTCGATATTGAGCTTGGCGATCGTCAGCTTGCCGTTCATTTCCTCCGACAGCTCCTCGAGCGCCGGGCCGATCATCTTGCACGGACCGCACCATTCGGCCCAGAAATCGACCAGCACCGGCCCGTCTGCCTGAAGAACGTCCTGTTCGAAGCTGCTGTCGGTCACGGAAACGGTCGCCATCGGTAATCTCCCATACTGGTCGATAGTGATGTAGGGAGCCTTGGCCACTCGCTCAAGCAATCGGCGACAGGGCCTGTTCACTATCCGCCGGGCGGGGACGATGCGCGGCGAGCAGATCGGCCGGCAGCATCAGCAATTCCGGGCCCGCCGTATAGAGCAGCCCGGCGCGGACCGGGCGGTCCGGAAAGATTACGGCGAGCGCCGCCGCATATCCCGCCATCTGCTCGAGATGGGATTCAGGGACGGCATCGAGCGAGGCCGGCACGCGGCGGCCGGTCTTGAAATCGATCACCGTCACGGCCTCCTCGGCGACCAGCAGCCGGTCGACGGTGCCGGCGATGACGATCTCGTCGACGACCGCGGCGATCGGCGCCTCGGCCAGCGCTTCGGGGCCGAACAGCTTGGCGAAGCGCTGATCGTCGATCACCGCCAGCGCTGCCTCGGCGAGGGCCTTCCTCTCCTCCGAAGACGCGATGCCGCCCGATTGTTCGAGCCAGCGGTCGGCGGCGGCGGGGCGGTCTTCGGGCGCCAGCTCGGGCAGCCGTTCGAACAATCGGTGGAGCAGCACGCCGCGCTCGGCGGCGCTGCGCTGCGCTGCGCCGGGCGGCGGATCGGCGACGGCGTCGGGACCGATCGAGGAGGGCGCCAGCGGCCGCGGCGGGCGCGCTTCCCTGGGCGCCGCTTGGCGAAGCCATGCGGGTGTGGCGATTGCGGGAGGCTTGCGCCGGAGGCGGCTCGAGCCGGGTTTCGCCGTACCGGTACCGGTATAATGATGCGCCCGACCCCAGAGCGGATCGTCCTGCCCGTCGGCGCCCAGCGCCTCCATCGCCTGCGCGACGACGGCGTACCAGCTTTCTGGCGGCGCTTCGCCCTTGCTCCTGAGGCCGAGCGCGCCGCCGACCACCAGATATTCCTCGGCGCGGGTCAACGCGACATAGAGCAGCCGCCAATGTTCCTCGCGATCGGCGCGCGACGCCGCCTCGGCCGCTTCCGCGAGCCGCCCGAAACGCTCGTCCTTGCGCGGCATCGGCAGCGGGACCTTGTGCGCGTCATCCTCCTCGACCGCATAGCGGATCGAACGCGGAGGAACGTTGGCGGGGTCGCGCGTCGCATCGGCCAATATTACGAGCGGCGCCTGAAGCCCCTTGGCGCCGTGGACGGTCATCACCCGCACCGCATCGAGCGGCGCCGAGGGATCGCGGGTGACCTCGGCAACGCCGCGGTCGAACCAGTCGAGGAAATGCTGCAGCGAAGGCGGGTTCTCGCCCTCGAATTGCAACGCCGCGTTGAGCAGCTCCTCGATCGGGTCGCGCGCCTCCTCGCCGAGCCGCGCGAGAATCTTGCGGCGGCCGTCGAGCGGACCCGACAGGATATGTTCGAGCAGCCGATAGGGCGTCACGAGGTCGGCGCGGTTGAGTATCTCGTTTACACCCGGAAGGGTGTTTTCGTTGAGATCGTTACGGCTTCGCAACGTTCTCCAGAGCGAGGCTTCGCGGCCCCTGGCAAGCGCATAGAGATCATCCTGCGACCATCCGAAGAGCGGCGAGACGAGCAGGTTGGCGAGCGCCAGATCGTCCTCGGGCTGGAGCGCGAAACGCAGCGCGGCGAGCAGATCCTGCACGGCGAGCGGGTCGGTCAGCAACAGCCGGTCGACGCCCGCCACCGGCACCCCTTCCTGATGCAACCGCGCGACGATCAGCGAGGCGAGCTCGCCGCGCGATCGCAGCAGGATCATCACATCCTCGGGGCGCAACGCCCGGCCCTTCGCCGCGAGCCAGAGCCGCTTGTCGGGATCGGGGCTCAGCCAGTTGCGCAATTGCTCGGCGAGCTTCCTTGCATAGACCAGCGCCGCGTCGGTCAGCCATCCCTCCTCGGCTTCGGCGATATCGTCGCCGCCGCCCGGCGCGACCGGGTCCCAGAGCGGAAGACCCGCCGCGCCGCCTCGAACTCCCAAGGATCGGTTCCCTGAAAGCTGAAAATCGCCTGCTTGAAATCGCCGACCGCGAAGATCGTGCGATGGACGGCCTCGCCGGGCACATCGGGATCGCCCGCGAAGAATTCGCCGGCCAAAGCGGCCACGATCGACCATTGATCGGCATTGGTGTCCTGCGCCTCGTCGACGAGGATATGGTCGATATTGCGATCGAGCTTGTAGCGCACCCATTCGCCGATGCCCGGCGTCATGAGCAGATCGCGCGCCTTGCGGATCAGATCGTCGAAATCGACGACGCCGCGCCGCCGCTTGGCTTCGCCATAATCGCGCGCGAATTGCTGCCCGGCGCGCAATCCGGCGGCGGCGAAGGCGGCAAACTCTGCCTTGCCGCGCATCGCCAGCAGCGATTCGACGGCTTCGTCGAGCCCTTCGAGGATCGCCGAATAATCGCGATCGATCGATTCGAGCTTCGCCAGCCCGATCTGGTTGAAGCTGCCGGCGGTGGTGAACCAGGTACGGCGCAGATCGAACAGGGTCCGGGCGCGCTCATCGGGCGGCGCGGCGAGCCAGGCCTCGCAGGTCTCGACCCGGGCGAGGCCGGTCTTGGTGCCCCATTGGCGGTTGGCGGCGGCGAATTGCCTGAGCGCCGCGCAATCGAACTGATGGTCGGCGCACCAATCGGCGATCGCCTCCTCGATATCGCCGAGCGGGACGCCGAGCCCGCGCCGCAGCCGATCCTCGATCAATTCGGGCGCGCCGAGCGCCGCCATCGCCCCGGGGGCGCGCGCGCAGCGGACGAGGAAGCCCTCGGCCCCCTCCTCGCCGAAACGCCGGCTCAGCGCCTGGATATCGGCGATCAGCCCGGCATTGTTCCGCTCCTCGGCGGCGACCAGCATGTCCGAGAGCGTCTCGCGGATCAGCAGCGATTCCTCGCGCGGTTCGAGCGGGCGGAAGCCGGGGATCATCCCGGCTTCGACCGGGAAGGCGCCGAGCAGGCTCTGGCAGAAAGCGTGGATCGTCCGGATGTCGAGCCCACCGCCCGTCGCATCGAGCACCCGGGCGAAGAGCCTGCGCGCATCGGCAAGCGAATCGGGTCCGACATTCTCGCCGAGCGCCGAAAGTTCGGTCGCCAGCGCGGTATCCTTCAGCCGCACCCAATAAGCGAGGCGCGCATGGATCCGGTCGGCCATCTCGGCCGCCCCGGCCTTGGTGAAGGTCAGGCACAGGATCGACGCCGGATCAACGCCGGCGAGCAGCAGCCGCAACACCCGCGCGGTAAGCACCTGCGTCTTGCCGGTCCCCGCCGAAGCCGACAGCCAGGCCTGGACGCCGGGCTCCGACGCCTCGTTCTGGCGCCGGGTCAGCGGATAGAGCGGGGTGAGGCGCTTGGGCATTACCTTGGCTCCCCCTCCCCTTCAGGAGTGACGGGTCGGCCATGCCCCCGGCATGGCCTGAACAGCGCGGGGCGCTGTTCACCCGGCACTGGGTGTAGGGGTGGGGCAAGAGGCGGCAAGGGCTCGATGCCCTTGTCGGCTCTTCGAGCCGAGCTCCCCCGGATCAGGTCCGGGGTCGCCCCCACCCCAACCCCTCCCCTGAAGGGGAGGGGCTTATAGGTAGGCCCCCTACTCACGCCCATACCACTCGTCCCGGCGCATCAGCTGATCGAAATCGCCATAGGGCGCGAATTCGGGGTGCAGCTTGGCGG
>JAIVHR010000202.1 GCA_020200935.1 Sphingomonadales bacterium | reverse complement strand
CGGCGCCGGGCAGCACGATGTTGCGGCAGCCGAGCCGCTCGGACGGGCCGAGCGCGGTGCGAACGGGCAAGGGCGCGAGCTTTTCCGCCGGCGGATTGCGCTCGCGTCCGACGAGCAGCGCGACCTCGATCTTGCGCATGGCGTCGGCGCTGTCGCGATAGCAGGGCATGATATCGACCACCGGCAACACCATCTCGCGCCCGTCGACCATAACCGGCGTGATCGCCTTGTCGTCGAGCCGCATTTCGCCTTCATGCGCCGACATGTCCCGAGCCTTCAGCGTATCGAGAAACAGGTTGGGCAGCCCCGCCCGCCCCTGCGACGGGCCGAGATTCCGATCGGCGCTGCGGATGCCGAGATGGACCGCGACCTCGTGCACCGGCTGGTCGCTGATATTGCGCAGATAGAGCCGGAAGGCGAGCGTCAGCCCGGCCTCGCTCCAGCGCGCCTCGAGCGGCTCGAAATGCAATTCGAGCTGAGCCGCGGCCGGTTTCGAGGGTGCGACAGGGGCGGAGGTGGACGGGGCGGCGGC
Organism: Sphingomonadales bacterium; assembly: GCA_020200935.1. GTDB lineage: Bacteria > Pseudomonadota > Alphaproteobacteria > Sphingomonadales > Sphingomonadaceae > Parasphingopyxis. Next base: position 7,213 of record JAIVHR010000202.1, on the reverse strand, counting down.
AAGCGGCTCGGGTTCGGGCGCCGGCTCGGGAAGCGCTTCGGGTTCGGGCGACGGCTCGGGCTCTGGCTGGGGCGCGAAGGCTTCGGTCGCCGCGAGGCCGGTATCGGCGATCGGCTGCGCGCGGCGCCGCCAGAAAACATAGCCGAGCCCGGCGGCGATCAGCAGCGCGAGGCCGATCAGCCAGATCGGCGGACGGCCCGTCTCCGCTTCCGCGGACGGCGTCACCGCCGGTCCAGGTGCGGAGGAGGTGTCCGCCGGCGCGGTGCGCTCGGACCCGTAATCGAACAAAGATCCGTCTTCCGCGAAGTCGCCCGTTCCGTCGGCTGCTGTCTCGTCGCCGAGCGGCCGGTCGGCCGCGGCGCCCGACGCAGCGAGCGCCTGCGCGCTCTGGCGCGTCGGCGTCCCGCGCGGAGCGGCGGCGGGCGGATCGGCCTGTGCATTGCGCTCGGGCGCGGTTTGCTGCGTCGTGGGCGGAGGCTGGGTTCGCGTCTGCTGCGCTCGTCGGCTCTCTTCGCGTGGAGCGTTGGGATCGATGACGCGCGGCGCGGGAACGCCCGGCGCGCGCGGCCCCTGCACATTCGGATCGGGCTGTTCCTCGACCGGATCGCCGGGCGGCAGGCTGAAGACCGGGCGGGAAGGCTGTTGCGTGCTTTCCTGTTGCGCCTGCGCAGGAGCGGCGCCGATCGCGCCCCACAGCGCCAAGGAGAACAGAATTACCGTCTTACGCACGCCAAACCGTTCCTTTAGAAATCACCAAACACCCCTCCCTCGGCCGGCGGCCCCAATAGCGGCAAAATGCCCGCGAGGGAAATGACATGGTGCGGCAAAGCGGCTAGACGAAGCGCCCATGGAAACCACCCATCTCGGCAAGCAAAGTCCGCTTCCGGCCTCGCCCGACGAGGCGAGCCTCGACTATGTGCCCAATCCGCGCGCCGGCGAGCTCTATTGCGTCCGCTTCACGGCCCCCGAATTCACCTCGCTCTGCCCGGTCACCGGCCAGCCCGATTTCGCCCATATCGTGATCGACTATGCGCCCGACAAGTCCATCGTCGAATCGAAATCCTTGAAGCTGTTCCTTGCCGCCTTCCGCGATCATGCGGGCTTTCACGAGGATGTGACGGTGGGCATCGGCCAGCGGCTCGCCGGGGAGATGGCGCCGACCTGGTTGAGGATCGGCGGCTATTGGTATCCGCGCGGCGGCATCCCGATCGACGTCTTCTGGCAGACCGGCACGCCGCCCGACGGCCTGTGGCTACCCGATCAGGGCGTTGCCCCCTATCGCGGGCGGGGCTAGACACCCTTCGGCGCTGGCTGCTTGCGCACCAGATAGCGGTAGATGCCGATCAGGTTGATGCCGAACAAGACGATATTCTGCGTAGCCAGCGCACCCTCCTCGTCGATCAATCCGGAAATGATCCAGGCGACTTTTAACGTCGCCCTATTGACACTATTGTAAGCTGTGGAAACCGAAGAACCGATGTAAGGTGAGAGAGTTCCGATGGCAGAGACGACCGCCCAGCAGCATGATTTCCCGATCGATATCGAGCCCCGGGACATCGATTTCATGGGGCATGTGAACAATGCCAACTATCTCAACTGGGTCCAGGAAGCCGTGCTTTCGCACTGGCGCAAGGTCGCTCCGCCGAATGCCGTCGCCGCGCATCTCTGGGTCGCGCTCAAGCACGAGATCACCTATCGCAAGCCGGCCTTTCTCGATGACGAGCTGATCGCCGTCTCGATCGCCGAAAAGGTACAGGGGGCGAGCGCCTTCTTCGAGACCGTGATCAAGCGCGGCGAGGAAGTCGTCGCGGAGGTCAGATCGCGCTGGTGTTGCCTCGACGCCGAGACGATGCGCCCCAAATATATCGCCCGCGAAATTTCCCGGCTGTTCCTGCCGAAGCAGGATTAGCGCCGAGGCGATTGGCTACCCGCATGCCGAACCCGCTGCAGCATCCATCGCCGCCCGCCCAAACGCTGATGGATGGGCGAGCGGCGGATGCACAACAGTCCGCAAACTAGTCGGCGATCTGGACCCCGAGATACAGCGCCGGATTGGAGCCACGCTGGATCAGCAGCAGCACGCTGCCGCGGCCGGCGCTCTGCGCCTGGGCGACGATCCGTGCGGCATCGGCCGGTTCGCGGGTCGGTTGACGGTTGATCGACAACACGACATCGCCGCGCCGGACGCCGCGCTGCGCCGCGTCGCTCGACGGATCGACCTGGGTGACGACGAGGCCGCGCAGGCTGGCCGGGAGGCCGAGCTGGCGCGCGATCGCCGGGCTCAATGTCTGGAAGCCGATGCCGATCGAATCGAGCGTCGCCTGGGCCGCTGCATCGGGCTCCTCGTCCTTGCCCGGTTCGTTGAAATCTTCTTCCTCGGCATCGGGCTGTGACCGTTCGAGCAGCTCGCGCTCGCTCGGCCGCTCGCCGATCGTGACGTTGACGCGCATTCGATCGCCGTCGCGGACCAGGATCACCGGCACCGTCGATCCGACTTCGAGATTGGCGACGATATAGGACAATGTCTTGTCGCGCGTGACATCCTCGCCGTCGACATTGACGATCACGTCGCCCTGGCGGATGCCGGCGCGCGCCGCGGCCTCGCCGGGCTCGACGCGCGAAACGATTTCGCCGCGATCCTCGGGCAAGCCGAGCGATTCGGCGATTTCGTCGGTCATCTGCTGGATGCCGACGCCGAGATAGCCGCGTTGCACCGCCTCGCCGCGCATCAGCGTGCGGACGATCGGCTCGGCCTCGCTGGCGGGAATCGCGAAACCGATCCCGACATTGCCGCCGGTCGGCGAAAAGATCGCCGAGTTGATGCCGACGACATTGCCTTCCAGATCGAACATCGGCCCGCCCGAATTCCCCTGGTTGATCGAGGCGTCGGTCTGGATGAAGCGGTCATAGGCGCCCTGGCCGATCGCCCGCTGCAGCGCCGAGACGATGCCCGCGGTCACCGTTCCGCCGAGACCGAAGGGATTGCCGATCGCGACCACCCAGTCGCCGACGCGCAGATCGTTCGAATCGCCGAATTGGACGAACGGCAGTCCGCTGCCCTCGATCTTGAGTACCGCGAGGTCGGAGGCCGGGTCGCGGCCGACGATGCGGGCTTCGTATTCACTCTGGTCGGACAAGGTTACGGTCACCGAATCGACGGCGTCGAGCCCGATCTGGCCCTGCGGGCCGCGCGCCGAGATGACGTGGTTGTTGGTGACGATGAAACCATCGTCGGAGATGATGAAACCCGATCCGAGCGAGGTCGCCTGGCGGGTGATCGGCTCATCGTTATTGCCGCCGCCGCGACCGCCGAACTGGCGGAAGAAGTCCTCGAACGGACTGCCCGAAAAGGGATTGTTGCGGCTGACCTCGATGGTCTGGGTGGTCGAGATGTTGACCACCGCCGGCGCGAGCCGTTCGGTCAGATCGGCAAAACTCGACGGCGCGCCGGCACGCGGCATCGCCGTCGGAGCGTTCTGGGCGACCTGCGCACCAACCGGCTGCTGCACCGCGAGAGTCGCGGCGGCGCCTCCGGCGAGCAGGACTCCGGATACTGCAAGAGCATATCGCACGGTCATAATTCTCCAATCTTTGCGCTGTTCCGTGATTATTACGACAAGTGTCTAATTTGTGGAACAGCCGATTAACGCACATTGAACGCCAATGTGAGGGTGTTCATCGAAAGATCAACGCGCTCCGCGGAACTGTTGGAGATATTCGTTGTCCGCCGACATCACGATCGACGCTTCGCCGTCGCTATCCTCGCCGAGGAAGGTCTGGCGGTACGATTCCATCGCCCGGTAGAAATCGTAGAAAGCCGGGTCGGCGCCATAGGCCTCGGCATAGGTGCGCGCGGCGTCGGCATCGGCTTCGGCGCGGATGATCTGCGCCTGCTTGGCGCCCTGGGCGCGAATCGTCAGCGCTTCCTGGCGCCGCGCCGAACGCATCCGCACATAGGCCGAATCGAGCGGCTGGCCTTCGGGCAGATCGGCGCGCTTGATGCGGACATCGACGATCTCGGCGCCATATTGGCGCGCGGCCTGGTTCAGGCTTTCCTGGATATTGTCCATCACTTCGCCGCGTTCGGGGCTCAACAGCGCGGCGAACGGCCGGCGGCCGAGCTCGTTGCGCAGCGCCGAGGCGAGGATCGGCCGGAGCGCCGCGCTGACCCGATCCTCGGTGCGCGCCGAGATATACATCTGCAGCGGGTCGACGATGCGGTAGCGGGCGAAGGCGTCGACCTGCAGCCTCAGCTGATCGGTCGACAGCACCTGCTGGCGTTCCATCGCGACATTCTGAATGCGCTTGTCGATCCACACCACCTGATCGACGAAGGGCACATGGGCGATGATGCCGGCGCTGCCGCTGCCGAAGCCCTCGCTGGGTTCGTAGCGGTTGATGATCCGGAACGGCTCGCCGACCCTGACGATCACCGCCTGGCGCGTCTCCGAGACGATCGAGAAGGTGCTGATCAGCAGCACCAGCAGCACCACGGCGAGGATGCCATAGCCGATCGGATTGCGGGCGATGCGGGCGAAGATGCTCATTGCGTTTCTCCCGTCTCGGGCACCGGGGTCGCCGGGCGTTGCGCGCGCGCGCGAATTTCGGGCAGCGGCAGATACGGGGTCACGCCCTCGGCCTCGATTATGGTGACGTCGGTCTGGCCGAGAATCTGTTCCATCGTTTCGTAATACATGCGTTGGCGGGTCACTTCGGGCGCCAGACGGTATTCCTCATAGACGCGGGTGAAGGCCGCCGCCTCGCCCTGCGCGCGCGCGGTGAGCTGCTGGGCATAGGCGCGCGCATCGTTGAGATAGGTCTGCGCGGTCTGCTGCGAGGCCGACACTTCGCGGAAGGATTCCTCGACCGCGGCGGGAGGATCCGCCTCCTCGATCGAGACGCCCTGGACGAGCACACCCGCGCCATAGCCGTCGAGCAGCTCCTGCATCAGCGCCTGCACCCTCTGTTCGACTTCGCCCCGGCCGGCGCCGATCGCTTCGTCGAGGGTCACCCGCGCCATCACTGCGCGCATCGCGCTCTCGGCGACTTCGCTGATCGTGCCGTCGGGATCGTCGATCTGGAACAGGTATTTTTCGAGTTCCTTGACGTTCCAGCGCACGAGATAGGTCAGATCGACGATATTCTGGTCGCCGGTCAGCACGCGATTTTCGGATTCGCCGCCGCCGCCGATGCGGATCTCGCGGATATTATCGACATCGCGGACATAGACCCGATCGATCGGCGCCGGGAAGGAAAAGGCCGGGCCCGGCTGATAGGTGCCGACATAATTGCCGAAGCGGGTCAGCACGCCGCGTTCCTGCGGGCCGATGAGATGGACGGAGGGGAAGAACAGCCACAGCACGATGAGCAGGATGATCGCCCAGAACCAGATCGGCCGGCCGCCCCATTCGGGCAGGTTCGGGCGCTTGCCGTCCCCGCCGCCCCACTGGCTGCGGCCCTTCCGCAAGAGTTCGTCGAGCGCCGTCGGGCCCTGCGGTCGCTTGCGCGGCGGCTGCGACCAGGGGTTCTTCGGGCCGTCGCCGCCCGAACCGCCGCCATCGCCACCCGAATCGCCACTGCCGCGGCCGCCCCAGGGGCCACGTCCATTGCTCATGAAGACGGCACCGAGCCTGGCGCCCCAACCGGAAAATACGCTCATGCCTGTCTTTATAGGAAGCCTGTTCGGGAAAAACAGTGTTATCCGCGGAATCGCTTCCTATTTGGGCTGGATGAGCGACAGACAGAACGATCTTTCAGCCGCCCTCGACAGCGTAACCGACCCTGAAACGGGCCGGGGACTGGTCGCCGCCGGCCGCGCGCAGGCGCCGCGCCTTGCCGAGGGCATCGCGACGGTGATCCTCGATGTGACGGGGATCGCGGCCGAACGCCGCGAATTGATCGACATCGACATCAAGCGCGCGCTGAAGGCGGTCGACGGGGTTGAGGATGTCCGCGTCGCGATGACCAGCCAGAAGGTGAAGCGGCGGATCATCGCCGTCGGATCGGGCAAGGGCGGGGTCGGCAAATCGACTCTGGCCGCCAATCTCGCCGTCGCGCTCGCCCGGCGCGGCATGAAGACCGGTCTGATCGACGCCGACATTTACGGCCCCTCGCTGCCGCGGCTGATGGATGCCGAGGGCCGCAGGCCGCAGGCGAATGCGGACAAGAAGCTGATCCCGGTAGCGACCTCATACGGCGTGCCGCTGCTGAGCATGGGCCAGCTCGTCGAGCCGGGCCAGGCGATCGCCTGGCGCGGGCCGATGGCCGGCAACGCGATGGGCCAGCTCGTCGATGCCGACTGGGGCGAGATCGACACTTTGGTCGTCGATCTGCCGCCCGGCACCGGCGATGTCCAGCTGACGATGGTGCAGAAATACAAGCCGGCCGGCGCGGTGATTGTCTCGACGCCGCAGGATCTGGCGCTGATCGATGCGCGCCGGGCGATCAACCTGTTCGAACAGTCCGAGGTGCCGATCGTCGGGCTGGTCGAAAATATGGCCGGCTATCGCTGCCCCGAATGCGGCGCGGTTTCCGATCCTTTCGGCGAAGGCGGCGCGGAGGCGGCGGCAAAGGAGCTGGGCATCGATTTTCTCGGCCGCATCCCGCTCGAGATCGCCATCCGCATCGCTTCCGACGACGGCGTACCACCGGCCGCGAGCGGCGAGGCGGGCGCCGACGCCTTCAATGCGATCGCCGGCAAACTCGCCGATTGGTTGAACCGATAGCCACGGTGCGCGTTGGTCGCTAAACCGTGGTCTCCGCGTCTGCGGACGACACGATAGCGGGAGCCATGCCATGCCGCTCACCGGCGACGACGAAATCAGGAAACTGCTGAAGGAAACCAGGACGATCGCGATGATCGGCGCCTCGGACAAGCCCTCGCGGCCGAGCTACGGCGTAATGGCGTTCCTGCAGGATAAGGGATACCGCGTGATCCCGGTCAATCCGACGATCACCGGCGAGCGGATCCATGGCGAATTCGTCTGGCGCGACTTGTCCCAGCTCGATGTCGATATCGACATGGTCGATATCTTCCGCAACAGCGAGGATGCCGGCGAGGCGGTCGACCAGGCGATCGCGGCCGGCGCCAGATCGGTCTGGATGCAATTGGGCGTCAACGATCAGGCCGCCGCCGAACGCGCCGAGGCGGCGGGTCTCGAGGTCGTGATGGACCGCTGTCCGAAAATCGAAATGCCGCGGCTCGGGCTTTAAG
>JAIVHR010000146.1 GCA_020200935.1 Sphingomonadales bacterium | reverse complement strand
GCTCGAGCCCGATCTGTCGGGCCATGTGCTGATGCTCGAGGAGGTATCCGAATATCTCTACCGGATCGACCGCAGCCTGCATCACATCCTGATGAACCGATCGCTGCGCGGCATCGCCGGCCTCCGCCTCGGCCGCTGCACCGACATCCTCGAAAACGAGGTCGATTTCGGCGAGACGCCCGAGGGGATGGCCCGGCATTGGTGCGGGAAGGCCGGTATTCCGTTTCTCGGCGATGCGGATATCGGCCACGACGCGGAGAACAAGGTCGTGCCCTTCGGGCCAAGATAACCCCTCTCCCCCTGACATTCTTCTCCCAGGGGGAGAAGGATACGGAGACTTGCGAGCTTGCTCGCTAGTCGGAGTTGGATGAGGGGTTCCGCCCTCACGATAGGTCTGAACCCCTCACCCAGCAAACTCTAAGCTCGTTCCTCGCTAAGAGTTTACAGCCCTCTCCCTTTGGGAGAGGGATTATTCTCCCATCGCCTGAGGGAAACCCGACTGTCCGTTCCGTTCTCGACAAATCCCCCCGACCCTGCAACCTTCGGCTCATGCGTGAGAAAGAGCTGCGGCTGGCCCTGATTTGCTATGGCGGCATCAGCCTCGCCGTCTACATGCACGGCATCACCAAGGAAGTCTGGCGGCTGGCGCGGGCGAGCCGGGCCTTTCACGACGATCTCGAAGCCAGCACCACCTCGCAGCTGATCTATCGCCGGCTGCTCGACGAAATCGAGAGCGAGTGCGGCATTCGCCTGCGCGCGCTGGTCGATATCATCTCGGGCGCCAGTGCCGGCGGCATCAACGGCATCTTCCTCGCGCATGCAATCGCCACCGGCAAGTCGATCGAGCCGCTGACCGATCTCTGGCTCGAAGGCGCCGATGTCGATGTGCTGCTGGCCCCCGACAAGCGGCCGATCTCGCGGCTTACCAAATTCTGGGCCGAGCCGATCGCCTGGATGATCGCGCGGCGCAAGGGCGGCTCGATCGACACCACGGTCGGCGAATCGGCGAAGAACGAGATCAGCGGCAAGCTTTCGCGCTTCGTGCGCGCCAAATGGTTCCAGCCGCCCTTCGGCGGCAAGGAGTTCATCGGGCTGATCCTCGACGCCTTCGAGGCGGTCGAGGCCGAGACCGGCGGGCCGCCGCTGCTGCCGCCCGGCCAGCCGCTCGACCTGTTCGTCACGGTGACCGATTTCTATGGCTATCCGCAGCGGCTCAAGCTCCACAGCCCGTCCGAAATCGTCGAGACCGAACACCGGCTGACGCTGGATTTCGCCGATCATGGCGACGAACCGCGCAATCTGGGCTCGATCCCCGCGCTGACATTCGCGGCGCGCGCGACCGCGAGCTTTCCGGGCGCTTTCCCGCCCTTTTCGGTCGGCGAGCTCGATGCGGTGC
>JAIVHR010000145.1 GCA_020200935.1 Sphingomonadales bacterium | reverse complement strand
ATCGAATTCTCGCCGGTGAGAGCGAGAAACTGCTTGGGCGTCGCCTGGCGCGACAGCGGCCATAGCCGCGTGCCCGCGCCGCCGGTCAGGATGGCGGGGGTGATCTTGTTCATGCCGCGTCCCTAACCCGACGTTGCGACAATGTCGAAAGCCTTTGCGCAGGCGGCCTTTAGCAGCCCACCCGTCAAAATCCCCGACGCCGCGAAACGTGTCGGATTTCTTTACGATTTTGCCCTAAAACATTCCGAACGGGCGCGAAGCCGGGGTTTGGAAACGCATGATCCGATTGTTCAAACATTATGTGCCCTACGCGGTGCTGCTGCTCGGCATCATGGATGTCGCGCTGCTGGTGCTCGCGGGCGAGCTCGGTTGGGTCTACCGGCTGCGCCAGCTCGGCAGCATTCCCGAGCCGATGACCGGTCGCATCCCCGAGCTCGCCGCCTTCGCCGCCGCGCTCGAGACCGCGATGGTCGCGGTCGGCGTCTACCGCACCGAGGCGCTCAATTCGCTGCGCGACGCGCTGGCGCGGCTGCTGGTCGCGATCTCGATCGGCATCATCTGCCTCTCGGCGATCTTCTTCCTGATCCCCGAACTCTCGCTCTGGCGCTCGAACCTCTTTTATTCGATGATCTTCGCGACGCTGCTGCTGTTCGGGCTGCGCATCCTGCTCGGCAAGACGCTGGGCGGCGCGGCATTCAAGCGCCGCGTCGTCGTGCTCGGCGCCGGCCCGCGCGCCAAGCGGATCAAGGAACTCTCGAAGGATCGCGGCTCGGGCTTCGTCGTCGTCGGCTATATCGGGATGAATGACGGGCCGCAGGAAATCCCCGAGGCGATTGGCCGCTCGGCGATCTACAATCTCGCCGACCACGTCGTGCTGCTCAACGCCAACGAGGTGGTGCTGGCGCTGGAGGAGCGCCGTAACGCCCTGCCGCTCGACGATCTGCTTAGGATCAAGACCACCGGCGTTCACGTCAACGATTTGTCGAGCTTCCTCGAGCGCGAGACCGGGCGGATCGATCTCGACAGCGTCAATCCGAGCTGGCTTATCTTTTCCGACGGCTTTTCTTCGGGCCGCCGGCTGTCGAGCGCGGCCAAGCGCCTGTTCGATATACTGGCGAGCGCGATCCTGCTCGCGCTCACCCTGCCGGTGATCTTGCTGACCGCGCTGCTCGTCCGGCTCGAAAGCAAGGGACCGGCCTTCTTCCGCCAGAAGCGCGTCGGGCTCTATGGTCAGGAATTCGAGCTGATCAAGCTGCGCTCGATGCGCGAGGATGCCGAAGCCGAGGGCGAGCCGGTCTGGGCGCAGAAGGACGATCCGCGGGTCACGCGGATCGGCAGGATCATCCGCAAATTGCGCATCGACGAGCTGCCGCAGGCCTGGACGGTCCTGAAGGGCGAGATGAGCTTCGTC
>JAIVHR010000201.1 GCA_020200935.1 Sphingomonadales bacterium | reverse complement strand
GCGGACGCCGAAGCCGGTGATCTCGTCATCGAGCACCACTTCGAGCCGGTAGCGCGGCTCGCGCTCGCCGACCGCGCCGAGCCGCTGTTCGAGCGCGCCGCGCATCAGATAGCCGGCGCGGCCCTCGATCGGCCCGACCGCGACCGCGCCGAGCGTCCGGACGGCCGGGCTGCCGGCATTGCCGTAAAGCGGGCGTAAGCCGCAGGAGGCGAGAAGGGGGAGGGCGAGGAGGAGGATCAGCGTCAGCGCCAGCCAATTCCGTTCGGGCTGAGCTTGTCGAAGGGTTGTCATTTTCTTCAAGAAGAAGGGCAGGGCTTCGACAAGCTCGGCCCGAACGGGGAGTGGGGGGGCCGCGTGCCTCATGCGACGATGTTCACGAGACGGTCGGGGACGACGATGACCTTTTTCGGCGCGCTGCCGTCGAGCTGACGCGCGACTTTCTCCGAAGCCAGCGCCAGCTTTTCGAGATCGGGCTTCGACGCGCCCTTGGCGGCGGTCAGCGTATCGCGCAGCTTGCCGTTGACCTGGATCGCGATCGTCACCTCCTCTTCGACCAGCAGGCTCTCGTCGAGCTCGGGCCAGGGGGCGTCCGCGACGAGGCCTTCGCCGCCGATCTTCGCCCAGGCCTCCTCGGCGAGATGCGGCACCATCGGCGCGACGAGCCGGATCAGCGTGCGCACCGCCTCGGCGCGGCTCGCCGAGGGTTCGGCCTTCTCGATCGCATTGGCGAGCTCGTGGATCTTGGCGACCGCCTTGTTGAAGCCGAGCGCTTCGATATCCTCGGCCACCCCGGCGATCGTCCGGTGCAGCCTGCGGTCGAGATCAGCATCTTCGCCTGTCCTGAGCTCAGTCGAAGGGCCCGTCCCGCTTTTATCGTCGGCGACCAGCCGCCAGAGCCGCTGGACGAAGCGCCAGGCGCCCTCGATCCCCGCCTCGCTCCATTCGAGATCGCGCTCGGGCGGGCTGTCGGAAAGCATGAACCAGCGCACCGCATCGGCCCCATACTGGTCGACGATTGGATCGGGATCGACGGTGTTCTTCTTCGATTTCGACATCTTTTCGATGCGGCCCGGAGTCACCGGACTGCCGTCCGCGACCCGCACCCAGTCGTCGCCGTCCCTGGTCACCTCGTCGGGCGATAGCCAGCTGCCGTCGCCGGCCTCGTAGGTCTCGTGCGTCACCATGCCCTGGGTGAAGAGCCCGGCGAAGGGCTCCTTGACGCCGATCCGACCCATCCGGTTGAGCGCCCGCGTCATGAAACGCGCATAGAGCAGATGGAGGATCGCATGCTCGACACCGCCGATATACTGGCCGACCGGAAGCCATGCGTCGGCCGCCGCCGCGTCGAAGGGCTTGTCCCCGGGCTGGCTGGCGAAGCGGATGAAATACCAGCTGCTGTCGACGAAGGTGTCGAGCGTGTCGGTCTCGCGCTCCGCCTCGCCGCCGCATTGCGGGCAGGCGACATGCTTCCAGTCCGGATGCCGGTCGAGCGGGTTGCCCGGGGTCTCGAAATCGACGTCCTCGGGCAGTATGATCGGCAACTGGTCGCGCGGAACCGGGACCGCGCCGCATTCGGCGCAATGGATCATCGGGATCGGCGTGCCCCAGTAACGCTGGCGCGAGACGCCCCAGTCGCGCAGCCGCCAGACCGTCGTCCCTTCGCCCCAACCCTCCTCCTCGGCGCGGGAGATGACCGCGGATTTGGCGGTCTCGATCTCCATGCCGTCGAGGAAGCGCGAATTAACCAGCGCGCCGTCGCCCGAAAAGGCTTCGCCGCCGGCAAATTCGGGATCGGCCTCCTCCCCGTCGGCGATGACGCGGCGAACCGGCAGCCCGTATTTGCGCGCGAAATCGAGGTCGCGCTGGTCGTGCGCCGGGACGCCGAAAATCGCGCCGGTGCCGTAATCCATCAGCACGAAATTGGCGATGTAGAGCGGCAGTTCCCATTCGGGCTCGAACGGGTGACGCGCGGTCAGGCCGGTATCGTAGCCCAGCTTCTCGGCCGTCTCGATATCGGCCGCCGAAGTGCCGCCGGCCTGGCATTGCTTGACGAATTGCGCGGCCCTTGCGATAGACGAGGCCAGCCTCGTGGAGATCGAGGAACAGCGCCTGTTCGTGGCCGTAATAATCGGGTTCGCAGGTCGCGAGCTCGCGGCTCCAGTCGAGCGCGAATCCGAGCCGCTTGAGCTGGTCGCGCATCGCGGCGATATTGGCGCGCGTCCATTCGCCGGGATGGACCTTCTTTTCCATCGCCGCATTTTCGGCCGGCATGCCGAAGGCGTCCCAGCCCATCGGGTGGAGCACCTCATGGCCTTGCATCCGCCGGAAGCGGGCGAGCACGTCGCCCATCGTATAGTTGCGGACATGGCCCATATGGATGCGCCCCGAAGGATAGGGGAACATCTCGAGCACGTAGCTTTTGGGCTTGGGCGCGGCGGTATCGGCCTCGAACGTGCCCGATTCGTCCCAGACTTTCTGCCAGCGCGCGTCGGCCGCTTTCGGGTTGAAGCGCGAAGTCATCGTCGTAACAAGCCCATCTCGCAAAAGCTCCTCGTCACTCCGGACCTGATCCGGAGTCCAGAGCCGCGGGCGTCTTCTTCCCCTGCTCTGGATGCCGGATCAAGCCCGGCATGACGGAATTCGAATATCGGTCAGCCGACAAGGGTGTTGCGGCGGATTTCCCGGGCGCGGGTGAGGATCAGCTCTTCGAGCCGCTGGACGGTCGCCGCCTGGACCGGCGCCTCGAGCCATTGCGAGCCGTTATAGAGCTGGCGCGACGCCGCGACGCGCAGCGCATCGGCGCGCAGATCGGAATCGAGGATGGTCACCGTCAGCTTCATTCGCTCGGTCGGCGCGGCCGGATTGGCGTACCAGTCGGTGACGATAACGCCGCCGCTCGAATCGACCTGGCCCATCGGCATGAAGGACAAGGTGTCGAGCGCGGCGCGCCAGAGATAGGTGTTGACCCCGATCGTCGTCGTCTGGGTCGGCGCCAGGCCCTGGGCGGGCCGGTCGTCGCCGCCGCCGCAGGCGGCCAGCGAGGCGGCAAGCGCGGGAACGAGCGCAATCTTGAAACGGCGGATCATGATACTCACCTTCACCAGGAAGCAGGATGTTGCGCCCAGCTTATAGAGTCTCGATGCCGGCCCGCAAGCGGCCTTTTCGGCGAGCCTTCGGAAGGCCTGTGGAGAGTCGGCAACACCGCCGCCGAATCGCGCATGCAACTATGGCAGGACTCGCGCGCTTCATGCTAGGGCCACTCTGCAGGGAGTATATGAACCGCATGCGTGGACGCATTCTCACGGCAGCATTGCTCGGCACGGCCCTGGTCGGCGCCGGCGTCACGCTCGTGCCCGGCGACGCCGAGTCGCAGGCGCGCTCGCTGTCGATGCGTCCTTCCTCGATGGGCACCTTCACGCCGGCTTCGGCGGATCCGGAGATGGCCCGGGCGCTGCGCCGCGCCGGTATTTCGAGCCGCGGCATGCGTTTCACGCCCTCGGGATCGCGCCAGGGCGACCGTCCGGTGACGGTGGCCGTCCGGGCGCGCAATTCGGCGCCGCGCCAATCGGATCGCGATGCCGAAATCGCCATGGCTTCCTCCTCGCAAGGCTCGCTCGCCGCCGTCACGCCGTCGGCCTACGATCTCGGCGTGTCGGTCGGATGGCGGCGTTTCGCGATTTCGGGCGATGTCGGCCGAGTCGATAACGGGATCGTCCCCGGCCGCAGCCGCGAATCGGCGAATGTCGGGGTCAGCTATAATGGCCGCGGCTGGGCGACCCGGGTCCAGCTTTCGGCCGATCGCCCCGCCGACGACAGCGCGCCGAGCGCGATCGACAATGACGAGCGCGTCGCGCTCGATGTCGGCGGCTCCTATTCGATCGCGCGCAATATCGATATCACCGGCGGCGTCCGCTATCAGCGTCAGCACCGGCTCGCGCCGCTGCCCGACGATGAGCGCGACAGCCAGGCGGTCTATGTCGGCACCGCCTTCCGCTTCTAGTTTCGGCTGAAGCCTTTCCGTTCGCCCTGAGCTTGTCGAAGGGCTGCGCTTCTTCTTGCCCGAGAGAAAAAGGAAAGCAGGGTTTCGACGGCTCAGCCCGAACGGCAAGAGGTTGCGTCAATTCGTCGGCGTCAGCGCGCCGATCGCCGCCCATCCATGCATCCCCGTCCCGGCGAGGCTGTGCGCTCGTTCGGCATCCATGCCGCCGAGAGCGACCACGGGCAAATCGGTCTGCCCGACGAGCGAAGTGAATTTCGCGCGGCCGAGCGCCGGCGCCTCCGTATGGCTGCGGGTGGCGAAGACCGGGGACACGAAAACCAGATCGGCGCCGACGCGTTCGGCCGTCTCGATCTCGGCCGCGTCATGCGCCGACATGGTCCGCAGCAGCTCGGGCGGCCCGATACGCTCGGACCGTTCATGAAATCCGTCGGCCCCGCAGGCGGTGGCGAGATCCGGCGGTCCAGCGACGATCAACACCAGGCCGCGAGGCCGGGCGATCTCGCGCACGCGATCAATGAGCGTACGGCGCTCGGCGCGGGCGAGCGAATAATGCCGGACGACGACGCCGCTTCCCGCCGGCAGATTGTCGAGCGCCGGCCACAGCGCCTCGCCCTGCCGCTCGTCGCTCATCAACCAGAGCCGTGGGAGAGGGTGGCCGCGTCGCACGGCGCTTCCTATAGCAAGCGGCATGAGCGACGGCGACAATCCCGCAGTTCGGCTTTCCGAGGTTCGCGAAAGGATCGCGAAAGCGTCCGGCAAGGCCGGGCGCAAGGCGGACGATGTCAGCCTGATCGCGATTTCCAAGACCTGGGGACCCGAAGCGATCCGCCCGCTGATCGCCGCCAGCCAGCGCGTCTTCGGCGAGAATCGCGTGCAGGAGGCGCAGGACAAGTGGCCGGCGCTGCGCGAGGAGGTCGCCGATATCGAACTGCACATGGTCGGCAGTCTCCAGTCGAACAAGGCCGAGGATGCGGTCGCCCTGTTCGATGCCATCCACACCGTCGACCGGCCCTCTTTGGTCAAGGCGCTGGCCAAGGCTTTCGAAAAGACCGATCGCCGCCCGGCGCTGTTCGTCCAGGTCGATATCGGCGAGGAGGATCAGAAGGGCGGCTGCGCGATCGGCGATCTGCCGGGCCTGCTCGAACGCTGCCGCGACCGCGATCTCGCGATCGCCGGGCTGATGTGCATCCCGCCGATCGACACCGAGCCCGCCCCCTATTTCGCCTTGCTCGGCAGGCTGGCGAAGGAACACGGCCTCGCGGCGCTCTCGATGGGCATGTCGGGCGATTTCGAGACGGCGGTGATGTGCGGCGCGACCCATGTGCGGGTGGGGACGGCGCTGTTCGGCGAACGTGGCGAGTAACTCCCGTTCGCCCTGAGCCTGTCGAAGGGCTGTCCTTGTTCTTCTCATGTGGAGAAAGCAAAGGCAGGGCTTCGACAAGCTCAGCCCGAACGGGTTAGTTGGGGCATGCGCTTCCACGACGGCATCGAATCACCACGATCCCCCGGATTGTCGCCATGAAATTCGATGCCATCATCTTCGATTTCGACGGCGTCATCGTCGATAGCGAGATCGTCTCGAACAGCGCGCTCGCCGAAACGCTGACCAGGCTCGGCAGCCCGACCACGGTCGATCAGGCGCTCGAACGTTATTGCGGCAAGCGCTGGACCGACTGCACGGCGCTGATCGAGGCGCAGCTCGGCCGCAAGCTGCCCGACGGCTTCGTCGAGAGCCTGGTCGACGAAGCCGTGTTGCGGCTCGCGGCCGAGACCGAGCTGATCGGCGGGGTCGCCGATTTCATCGAAAGCCATCGCCATCGCGGCCGCGCGATCGCCTCGTCGAGCGCATCCGCATGGCTGTTCGACAGCCTCGCCCGTTTCGGCATCGACCATCATTTCGGCACCCACGTCTACAGCGCCGCCGAGATCGACCGCGGCAAGCCGCATCCCGACATCTATCTCCACGCCGCCGACAGGCTCGCGGTCCACCCCGAACGCACGCTCGTCATCGAGGACAGCCCGACCGGTGTCGCCGCCGGGGTCGCGGCGGGGATGACGGTGGTCGGCTTCCTCGGCGGCAGCCACATACGCGACGGCCATGGCGAACGGCTGCGCGACACCGGCGCGCATCATCTCGTCGAGGATTATGCCGCGCTCGACAGGCTGATCAGCGAGCTCGAGGAATGAGTATTGATGGGTCGCCAACATAGCCCTCTCCCCTTGTGGGAGAGGGTTGGGTGAGGGGCCGGCCGCGTCTGCGGCCGAAAAGACTCTGTCCAACCGCAAAGCGGACGCTCAGGCATCGAGCCTTCGCGACCGCACCCCTCTTCCCGACCTTCTCCCACAAGCGGAGAAGGAGAAGTGCTGCGCCGATTCCCTTCAGCTACAGCTGATGCCCGCTCTTCTCGCGCTTGGTCGCCAGATAGGCCTCATTGTGCGGGTTCTCGCCGTGGCGGTGCGCGACGCGTTCGGTGACCGCGATGCCGGCGGCTTCGAGCCCCGACACCTTGGCGGGATTGTTGGTCAGCAGCCGTACCCGCGGCTGGCCGAGCAATTCGAGCATCCGCGCGGCGATACCGAAATCGCGCGCGTCGCTCTCGAAGCCGAGCCGCATATTCGCCTCGACCGTGTCGAAACCGCCATCCTGCAGCGCATAGGCGCGGATCTTGTTGACCAGCCCGATGCCGCGCCCTTCCTGGCGCAGATAGAGCAGGATGCCCCAGCCGACGGCGGCGATCTCGGCGAGCGCGCCCGCCAGCTGCGGCCCGCAATCGCATTTGAGCGAGGCCAGCACGTCGCCGGTCAGGCATTCGCTGTGGAGGCGCACGAGCGGCGGCTCGCCGGTCGGCGCGCCGATCAGCAGCGCGACATGTTCGGCGGCGTCGGCGCGGTGGCGGAAGGCGACGATCTCGCCCTGTTCGGCGGCGGCGACCGGCAGCCGCGCCCGGGCGGCGATGGCGAGGTCGGCCGGGTCCTCATAGGCGGCGATATCGGCCGGGGTGACGGCGCCGATGGTTTCGCCCCCGGCCTCGCCCTCGCTCACGAACATCGCCGGCAGCAGGTTGGCCAACCGCGCCAGTTCGAGCGCCGCGGCGAACGCGTCGCCGGGTTCGGCGGGCAAGGCATGGAACGGGCCCTTGAGCGGGTACCGCAGATCGAAGGCCGGATCGGCGATGGCTTGGGCCGCGGCCAGATCGTGCCAGTCTTCGCGGCGGATTCGCACCGGCGTGCCCGGCGTCGCCGCCTCCTTCTGGTTGGCGAGCTTCAGCGTCTGGGCTCGGCCGGCGGTGATGACGATATCGGCCCGAGCCTCGCCGTCGAATGCGGCAAGCCCGGCCGGATCGGCATTCTCGACCGCCAGCACCCGGACCGCACCCGCGTCTCCGGCAATCCCGACCGGCCAGCCGCGCCGAAACGCGTCGATCGCCTGTGCCGCGCGGCGGCCGTCGGGGGGCGCCCGATCAGACACGGAATTCGGTCACCAGCGGCACATGGTCGGACGGCTTGATCCAGGATCGGCAGGGTTCGTGAATTACGTGGTCGACCGCCTTCTCGGCGAGATCGGGGCTCGCCCACATATGATCGAGCCGGCGGCCGCGATCGTTCTTGGTCCAATCGGACGAGCGATAGCTCCACCAGCTGTAATAGCGTTCGGGCGCGGGAACGAACTTGCGGCCGAGATCGACCCAGCGATGCGCGGCCTTCCTTCGCCGCCGGCCGGCACATAGACATTGTGGAGCCGAAAGCCGCAATCGAGCCGGCAGGCAACATGCCGCGCCTCGCCATTGGCCTGCCAGTCGAAACATTCGCGATCCCTGAGCGGCACCTTCGAGACGATCGCCACGCCGTGATAGGCGGGCTGGCCGCAGATCATCTGATGACGATAGCCGATCTCGCGCAGCGGACCGCCGGGAAAGGCATCGTCGACGGTCTTGGTTTCCTGCAGGCAGAGGATATCGGGCGCCTCCTCTTCGAGGAAACGTTTGACGATATCGAGCCGGAAGCGAATCGAATTGATGTTCCAGGTAGCGATTTTGAGGGTCGAAGCCATGCCGCTCCATGTAGCCATGCCGACCGGGCGGCGCCACCGCCCGGACGGGCGAGCTTCCAAAAAGAATGGCCCCCGCTCCGGGGGCATTGGAGCGGGGGCCGGAACCAAGCGTTCGTCACGCTGGACGAGAGGGCGGGCGTAAGCCGGGCAACAGGGGAAATCCCGGAGAGCCCTTGATGCCCTTTCGCAATTCCAACCTTAATTTCGTCTTGCTGTCGCGCAGATGAATGGCCTTGTGTCGTTGGTCGTAGAGAGCCGGCGGTTCGTCGATGGAGCCTCGGATGTTACCGCCTGCGCCGCTGCGGCCGGGGATCGCGATAGCGGAAGGTCGATTCGGCGATCGAGACGCCGAAGCGCTGGCCCGACAAAGCTATGCGGGTCAGGTTGTTCTGCGAATCGAGCACCGTCCAGCCGGTCAGCATGAGGCCGCCCGGGGCGCCTGAGCTGCGGCGGAAATCGATGGTGATCGTGCCATATTCGGGATGATCGGGATCGCGCGCGCGGATGCGCAGCTCGCCCGAGCTGTTCGAGACGACGCTGGCATAGCGCGACAGGTTGCGGTTCGGGTTGAGCAGGATCGAAAGCGGCGAATCGCCGATCGGCCAGCGCTGCACCTGATTGACATCGTAATCGACGAAGGTCAGCGCGCGGCCGTCCGAGACGACCAGCATGTTGACGCCTTCCTCATATTCGAAACGGATCTTGCCGGGGCGCTTGAGATACATGACGCCGCGCACCGAACGGCCGGCGCGGTTGGTTTCGACGAAATTCGCGCGCATCGTGCCGACCGCGTCGAGATGACGCTCGACCTGGGAGAGCGCGTCGGCTTGCGCGGCGACCGGCGCGGCCGGGAGGAGGCCGGCGGCCAGGCCGAGCGGCGCGGCGGCCAGCGCGAGGGCGGCAATGCGATTCATGGGAACTCCGTCTTTCAGTGGATGCGCCGATATATGCGGCACTGCCATTGAATGCGAACTGAACTGCAATGTTCCCTGCGGTTCAGTTTAGTTGTGCTCCTGCGCAGGCAGGAGCCCAGGGCCTCAAGCGATGTGTTTGGCCGCTCTAGGCTCCTGCCTGCGCAGGAGCACGCCGTTAAACCGGATTACCCTCGGTATCGATCAGCACTTCGCGGCGGCCGACATGATCGGCGGCGGAAACCTTGCCCTGGGCCTCCATCCGCTCGATCAGCCGCGCGGCATTGTTGTAGCCGACGCGCAGCTGGCGCTGGAGATAGCTGGTCGAAGCCTTCTGGCTCTCGGCGACGATCTGGCAGGCGCGGCTGTAGAGCTTGTCTTCTTCGGAATCCTCGCCGGTCGGCTGGCCGTCGATCGTCCAGCCGCCGTCCTCGGGCTCCTCGGTGACCTCCATGATATATTCGGGCGTGCCCTGATCGCGCCAGTGATCGGCGACGCGGCGCACCTCCTCGTCGGAGACGAAGGGGCAATGGACGCGGGCGATCTGCTTGCCGCCGGGCATATAGAGCATGTCGCCCTTGCCGAGCAGCTGCTCGGCGCCCTGCTCGCCGAGGATGGTCCGCGAATCGATCTTCGAGGTGACCTGGTAGCTGATCCGCGTCGGCAGGTTCGCCTTGATGACGCCGGTGATGACGTCGACCGAAGGCCGCTGGGTCGCCATGATCAGGTGGATGCCCGCCGCGCGCGCCTTCTGCGCCAGCCGCTGGATCAGGAATTCGACCTCCTTGCCGGCGGTCATCATCAGATCGGCGAGCTCGTCGACGACGACGACGATCTGCGGCAGCGGCTCGTAATCGAGCTGCTCCTCCTCGTAGATCGGCTGGCCGCTGTCGCTGTCATAGCCGGTCTGGACGCGCCGCCCGAGCGGCTTGCCCTTGGCCTTGGCCTGGCGGATCTTGTCGTTGAAGCCCTGCAGCGAACGCACCGAGAGCGACGCCATCATCCGGTAGCGGTCCTCCATCTGCTCGACCGTCCATTTGAGCGCCCGGATCGCCTTGCCCGGCTCGGTGACGACGGGCGAGAGCAGATGCGGGATATCGTCATAGATGCTGAGCTCGAGCATCTTGGGGTCGATCAGGATCAGCCGGCATTCCTCGGGCGTCATCCGGTAGAGCAGCGACAGGATCATGCAGTTGAGGCCGACCGACTTGCCCGATCCGGTGGTCCCCGCGACGAGCAGATGCGGCATCGGCGCGAGATCGGCGATCACCGGGTCGCCGGCGATATTC
>JAIVHR010000327.1 GCA_020200935.1 Sphingomonadales bacterium | reverse complement strand
GCTCGGCAGGCTCGCGGGGACCCGATGGGCCTGGCTCGGCGATGGCAACAATGTCCTCAATTCGATCATCGAGGCGGCCGGGCTGATCGGTTTCTCTGTCGAGGTGGCGTGTCCCGAACGTTTCGAACCCGACGAGAAGGTGGTCTTCGCCGCGCGGGAGCGTGGTGCGGAGATCGCGATCATGCGCAATCCGCGGAGTGCGGCGAAGGATGCCGATGTCGTCGTCACCGATAGCTGGGTTTCGATGGGTCAGGAAGCCGGCGGCGAGGCGAAACTCGCCGCGCTCGAACCCTATCGGGTCAGCGAGGAGATCATGGCCCGCGCCCAGCCCGAAGCCCTGTTCCTCCATTGCCTCCCCGCCCATCGCGGCGAGGAGGTTGTCGACGCGGTGATCGACGGCGCCCAGTCGGCGGTCTGGGACGAAGCGGAAAACCGCCTGCATGCGCAAAAGGCGATCCTGCTCCGGTGTTTCGGGATGATCGGATGAGCGACGGAGTGCCTTCGAGCGAGGATGTCGCGCTCGGCTTCGCCATCCCCTCGCACAATGCGCGCGGGCGGATCGTCCGGCTCGATGCGAGCTTCGAGGCGATCCTCGCCGCGCATGCCTATCCGCCGCCGATCGCGCGGCTGCTCGGCGAGGCGCTGGTGCTCACCGCTTTGCTCGGTTCGACGCTTAAGGAGGCGGGCGGCCAGCTGACATTGCAGGCGCAGACCGAGAGCGGCGTCATCGACCTGCTGGTCGCCGATTATCGCGGCGGCGAGATGCGCGGTTATGTCCGCCACGATGCCGAGCGGCTCGCCGAGGCGCCGGCCGATCCCTCGCTCTTCGCATTGTTCGGCCGCGGCTATCTCGCCATCACCTTCGATCAGACGGCGACCGGCGAGCGCTATCAGGGGATCGTCCCGCTCGAAGGCGGATCGCTGGCCGAGGCGGCGGAGAATTTCTTCGCCCAGTCCGAGCAGATTCCAAGTCTGGTGCGCGTTGCGGTCGATGAAGAAGACGACCGGTCGCGGGCGGCGGGGATGATGTTACAATATCTCCCCGAGGGCGAGGAAGGCCGCGATCGCCTGCATTTGCGCCAGGATCATCCCGAATGGGAGCATGTCCGCATG
Organism: Sphingomonadales bacterium; assembly: GCA_020200935.1. GTDB lineage: Bacteria > Pseudomonadota > Alphaproteobacteria > Sphingomonadales > Sphingomonadaceae > Parasphingopyxis. Next base: position 300 of record JAIVHR010000327.1, on the reverse strand, counting down.
CTCGGCGAGACGATCACCGGCGAAGAGCTGCTCGATCCGGCGCTCGATCTCGAAACGCTGATCTGGCGGCTGTTCCACGAGGAGGGCGAGATCCGCGTGCTGCCGCCGATCTCGCTGTCGCGCGGCTGCCGCTGCGATGCCGGCCATGTCGAGCGCGTGGTCGCCCAATTCAGCGACGACGAGCGCCGCGACATGGCCGACGAAGACGGCGTTATCCAGGTCGAATGCGAATTCTGCTCGAAGACCTTCCCGGTGCCGCTCGCCGAGGATTGACGACGTTTCGTACCCGAAATGTTGCAA
>JAIVHR010000326.1 GCA_020200935.1 Sphingomonadales bacterium | reverse complement strand
CCGCCAGTTCGAGCGCCTGCGCGGCGTTCAATCGCGGGTCGCAATGGCTGTGATAGCGGTCGCCGAGATCCCGTTCGGCGAGATCCATCGGCCCGCCCGTGCATTCGGTGACGTCGCGGCCGGTCATCTCGACATGGATGCCGCCGAGCCGGCTGCCTTCGGCGCGATGGATCGCGGCGACGATGCGGGTCTCGGCGAGGATGCGGTCGAAAGGCCGCGTCTTGTAGCCGCTCGCCGAGCGGATGGTGTTGCCGTGCATCGGATCGCACGACCAGATGACCGGGTGTCCGGCGCGCTGCACGGCGCGGACCAGCGGCGGCAGGCATCGGCCGGCGCGCTCCGCTCCGAAGCGGGTGATCAGCGTGATCCGGCCGGGCACGCGCTCGGGATCGAGCGTCTCGAGCAATGCGAGCAGCGTATCGGCGTCGAGTTCGGGTCCGCATTTGATGCCGATCGGATTGGCAAGGCCGCGCGCGAATTCGACATGCGCGCTGCCGGCAAAGCGCGTCCGGTCGCCGATCCAGAGGAAATGCCCCGAGGCGGCATGGGACCGGCCGTCGGGCCCGCGCCGCGCGAGCGCCTGCTCGAAGGGAAGCAGCAGCGCTTCGTGGCTGGCATAGAGCCGCGTCGCGGCCGGGTCGGCGCCCCAGGCCTCGGTGAAATCGGTGGCCTCGGCGATGGCCGGGGCGATCGCCGACAAGGGCTCGGGCAGCTCGCCGCCGGCTTCGACGAGGCGGCGCGGATCGGCCGCGCCGCTCGCCAGCCATGCCTCGAGCAGCGCCAGCGTCTGCGCCGATTGGTCATAGGCGCGCAGCATCCGCGCCGGATCGGGCGTGCGCGCCGCTTCGGTGAATGCGCTGCCGTTGATGCTGTCGCCGCGATAGGCGGGCAGGGGGTGCGCGCCTTGCGTCTCGGTCGCTTGCGAACGCGGCTTGGCGAACTGGCCGGCGAAGCGCCCGATCTTGACCACCGGGCGCCGGGCGCTCCAGGCGAGGACCAGCGCCATCCGCAGGATCAGCCCGAAGGTCGCGGTGAGATGGGCGGGGTCGAAATCGGCGAGGCTCTCGGCGCAATCGCCGCCCTGGAGCAGGAAGGCGCGCCCCGCCGCGACCTCGGCCAGCTTCTCGCGCAGCCGATCGATATCGGCCGCGGCGACGAGGCCCGGGCGCTTGCCGAGTTCGCGTTCGACGCGGGCCAGCGCGGCGGCATCCGGATAGGCCGGTATCTGGCGGATCGCGTGAACGCGCCAGCTCGAAGGGGTCCAGGGCTTCGCCATTCGCGCCAAGATAGGCGGTCGCGGTTGCGAAACAAAGCGCCGGAAGCGGCAGCCGGTCAGCCCGCCACCCAGTTGCCGTGATAACCGGGCGGGATGCGGTGCGGCAGGCGGATCGTCGCGACCGGATCGCTCTCGAA
>JAIVHR010000030.1 GCA_020200935.1 Sphingomonadales bacterium | reverse complement strand
CCTGGATTCCGGGCGAACTCGGCGACCGGGCGAGCCTCGCCGCGCTCGTCGAAGGCTGCGACGCGGTGATCCATGTTGCCGGAGCGATCAGCGCGCCCGACCGGGCCGGCTTCGCTTCGGTCAATATCGACGGCACGCGCGCCGTGATAGAGGCCGTCGAAGCCGCCGGAATCGACCGCTTGATCCACATCTCCTCGCTCGCCGCGCGCGAACCGGAGGTCTCCGACTATGGCTGGTCGAAGGCGGGTTCGGAGGAGGCGGTGCGGGCGAGCCGCCTGGACTGGACGATCATCCGCCCGCCCGCCGTATACGGCGCCACCGACCGCCAGACTCTCGAACTGTTCCGCATGGCCAACCGCGGACTCGTGATCCTGCCGCCGCGCGGCCGCCTCTCGATCATCCATGTCGCCGATCTGTCGCGGCTGCTGCTGGCCTGCCTCGACGCGCCCGAGAGCGTCGGCCAGACCTACGAGCCCGATGACGGCAGCCATAACGGCCTCAGCCACCGGCAGTTTGCCCAGGCGCTCGGCCGCGCCGTCGGCAAGCGCGTCTTCACCGTCTCGGTGCCTTCGCCGCTGGTCCGCGTCGGCGCCCGCCTCGACCGGCTGTTTCGCGGCGACAAGGCCAAGCTGACCCCCGACCGGGCGCGCTATTTCTGCCATCCCGACTGGGTCTCGCGCGACGCGATGAAGCCGCCCGGGAGCGTCTGGAAACCCGCCGTTGCCGGCGAAGAGGGTCTGTCCAGAACCGCGCACAAATACCGCGAGAAAGGCTGGCTCTAGGCAACATCGCCGCCGCATCGACGCCGCCTTGCCGCCGCATTCGCTTGGCAAGCCCGGCCCCAGCAACTAGGGACGCACAATGAACGAAACCCGCGCAAACGCCTTCGAAGAGGTGAAGTCGCAGATCGAACCCTTCAACCAGAAGGGTGTGCCGATCACCGAAGAAACCAGCTTCCAGGACGATCTCGAATGGGACAGCCTGACGGTGATGGATTTCGTCGCCGCGGTCGAGGACGAATTCGATATCGTCATCACCATGAACCAGCAGGCCGAGATCGAAACCGTCGGCCAGCTCGTCGATGCGGTGCAGGAGCTGCGCGCATGACCGAGCCGGGAAACCAGCCCGACGATCCGGGCGAGCAGGCTACCGTCACCTCGCGCAACCTGTTCGACAAGTTCGAGCCGCTGATGCAGGAGCGAAATCGGCTGCTCGACAGCGGCATCCGCGATCCCTTCGCGATCGTCATGGACGAGGTGAAATCGCCGACCGAGGCGATCATCGACGGCAGAAATACGATCCTGCTCGGCACCTATAATTACATGGGCATGACCTTCGATCCCGACGTCATCGCGGCGGGCAAGGACGCGCTCGACAGATTCGGGTCGGGGACCACCGGCAGCCGGGTCCTCAACGGCACCTATTGCGGCCATATGGAGGTCGAACAGGCGCTCAAGGAATTCTACGCCATGGATCACGCCATGGTGTTCTCGACCGGCTACCAGGCCAATCTCGGCATCATCTCGACCTTGGCCGGCAAGGGCGATTATGTGATCCTCGACGCCGACAGCCACGCCTCGATCTATGACGGCTGCTTTCTCGGCAATGCCGAGACCGTGCGCTTTCGCCACAATAACGTCGAGAATCTAGCGAAACGCCTCGAAAGGCTGCCGCGCGAGGCCGGCAAGCTGGTCGTGCTCGAAGGCGTCTATTCGATGCTCGGCGACATCGCCCCGCTCGACGAGATGATCCCGCTCGCCAAGCAGCATGGCGCGATGGTGCTGGTCGACGAGGCGCATTCGATGGGCTTTTTCGGCGAGAACGGCCGCGGCGTCGCCGAGGCGCAGGGCGTGATCGACCAGGTCGATTTCATCATCGGCACCTTTTCGAAGAGCGTCGGCACGGTCGGCGGTTTCTGCGTCTCGAACCACGCCAAGACCGAATTTCTGCGGCTGGTCTGCCGCCCCTACACCTTCACCGCATCCTTGCCGCCTTCGGTGGTGGCGACGGCGGCGACCTCGATCCGCAAGCTCATGCATGCCGGCGACAAGCGCGCGCATCTCTGGGAGAATTCGAAGCGGCTGCACAAGGGGCTGCGCGATCTCGGCTTCCGCCTCGCCACCGACGAAGCCGAGAGCGCGATCCTCGCCGTGCTGCTCGACGACCAGGAACAGGCCGTGCGCATGTGGCAGGCGCTGCTCGAGCATGGTCTCTACGTCAATATGGCCCGCCCGCCCGCGACGCCGTCCGGTGTCTATCTGCTCCGCTGCTCGCTCTGTGCCGAACATTCGAGCGAACAGGTCGATGAAATCCTCGCCATGTTCGAGGCCGCGGGGCGCGCCACCGGGGCGATCGGCTAAGCCCGGCTTCCCGGTCATGGAGGCGAATGGCGATGGCGCCACGCGACCCCGCTGTTCGCCCGGCTCCTAGCGGCCTATAGTCGATTTCATGGCCGAAACGCCCGAGACTCAACGGCCCGGAGCCTTCGAAACCGGCGATGTCAGGCGCCGGGGCATGGCCAGCGCGGCGGCGGCGCTACTCGCCATCCTGCTCGGCACGCTCGTCTATCTCGTCTCCGCGACAAACGCCGAGCGCGACCTGGCCGCCGAGCGCGAGCGGCAGAGCTTCGAAATCATCATGCTGACGCGCAATATCGGCGGCTCGATCGCCCGCGCCGAGGCCGCGCTCGGCCGCTTCGTGATCAACAGCGACCGGGCGCTGGGCACCATGTATCGCGACGAATGGCGCGCCGCGGTGCGGCGGATCGAACGGCTCGACCGGCTGATCCCCGTCGAATCGGCGCAACAGGCTCGCGTCGACAGGCTGGCGACGAATGTCCGCGAATATGGCACCGAACTCGCCAACACCGCCGCCTATGCGGTCGCCCGGCGCAACTGGGAGGCGCTGTCGCTGCACAATGCCGCCGCCTCGAGCCCGCACGGTCCGGCGATCGCGCGTACGCTCGAAGAGATCGCCGGCGAGGAGCGCGCCCGGCTCGGCGAACGCTCGACCGCCCGCATCGCGACCACCGAACGATCGAACCTGCTGGCGATGCTGCTCGCCATCGCCGGCGTGGTGCTGGCGCTGGGCGCGATCGGGCTCGGCTGGATGGCTTACCGCGCCTTCCGCGACCGCGAACATGCGCATCTGCGCGCCGACGATCTCGAACTGGCGGTCGCCGAACGCACCCGTCAGCTCAAACAGGCGAACGAGCAGCTGCGCGCCGAGGCGGCCGAGCGCGAGGCGGCCGAGCGGCAGTTGCATCAGGCGCAGAAGATGGAGGCGCTGGGCCAGCTGACCGGCGGTATCGCGCATGATTTCAACAATATGCTGGCGGTGGTGATCGGCGGGCTCGAGCTCGCCAAGCGCAAGCTCGGCAAGGAAGGTGCCGATATCGAACAGCATCTCGACAATGCGCTCGACGGTGCCGGCCGGGCCGCCGAACTGACCCGGCGGCTGCTCGGCTTCGCCCGCTCCGAACCTTTGCAGCCCGAAGGCATCGACGCCGGCGAGATGGTCGAGGAAATGGCGAAGATCTTCAATCGCGCGCTCGGCGAACAGATCGAGCTCGGGATCGACGCCGACGAGGATATCTGGCCGGTCTGGGCCGACCGCAACCAGCTCGAAAACGCCGTGCTCAATCTCGCCGTCAACGGCCGCGACGCGATGGAGGGCAAAGGCGTGCTGACCATCGCGATCCGCAACATCACCGCCGATGCGGCGCATCGCCATAACGGCCTCAAGCCCGGCGACTATCTGGAAATTTCGGTGACCGACGAAGGCTGCGGCATGTCCGAACAGGTGCGGGAGCGCGCCTTCGAGCCCTTTTTCACCACCAAGCCGGTCGGCCGCGGCACCGGGCTCGGGCTCAGCCAGATCTTCGGCTTCGCCCGCGAATCGGGCGGCGACGTGGCGATCAGGTCGGCGCTCGAAGAGGGCACGACGGTGTCGATCTTCCTGCCGCGCTTCGACGGCGACGCGGCACGGCGTCCCTCACCCGATGCTTCGATGGCCGCGCAGCCCTCGGGCGGATCGGGAAGCCACTGCGTGCTCGTCGTCGAGGATGACGCCCGCGTCCGCCGCGCGACGCTGATGGCGCTCGAGGAGCTGGGGCACGATCCGATCGGCTGCGGCGGCGGGGCGGCGGCGCTCGATGTTCTCAGCGAGCGCGACGATATCGATCTCGTCATCACCGACATCGTGATGCCCGGCATGACCGGCCTCGAGCTGGCGAGCGAGCTGGCCAAATCGCGGCCCGATCTGCCGCTGTTCTTCGTCACCGGCTTTGCCGGCGACGGCGATGAATCCGAGCAGCTGTCCGAGCACGAGGTGCTCCGCAAGCCCTTCACCCTGTCGATGCTTGCCGATGCGATCGACCGGGCCATGGAGGAGGCGGAGGCAAATGAATCGGTAGCCGGCTAGGTCGCACCGCTCCCCTTAGCGCACCGCGCCGCGGAGCCAGAGGCGCGGCAGCAGCACCAGCGCGCCGAGCAGCGGCCAGCGGCGTTGCCAGTCGCGCACCTCGATATTGGTCCCGGCATGGCGGTTGATCTTCCAGACGAGATAATCGACGCCGCCGGCATAGGTCGCGCTGGCCTTGGCGAGCCGCAACAGGGTCAGGAGCTTGCCCTCGATCCGGCGGCGGCGCCAGGCCCGCTTGCCGGCGCGGCGCGCGCGCGATGTCAGGCCGTCGGCGAAGACGAGGCTTCCCTCCCCGTCAGGCTCGGCGGCGATGCCGGCCTCGGCCAGCGCCGGCAGCGTGAACCGCTCGTAACGCTCCGGATCGGTATCGACGACCGAGCGCGATCGCCCGCTCCGCTCGGCGCGCAATTCGGCCGAATAGGTGAGATCGAAAGCCTGCCGCCAGAGCTCGCGCCGGCCGATCCGGTCGCCGACCATCGGCCGGGCGGCCTTGAGCAAAGCCGGCGCCGCCTGCGCGACACCATCGACCGCCTTCGTCCGGGCCGCCTCGTCGGCCGCCCAGACCAGCCGCGCGGGCTGGGCGAAGCGCGCCCAGACCGAGACGCCGCGGGTCCGGGAGGAGGCGAGCCGCGCGAAATCGCCCTCGCTGAGCACCGCGATCTTGGCCTGCAATCCGTCATGGCCGGACGGAAAGACATTGGGCGGGATCAGCCGGTTCGCCACCGCCAGCCAGCTCCTGCCATAGGCGGCGCGATAATCGGAGACGATCAGGTAGAAATCGAGCATTTCGCCCTCGAGCCGATCGCTCCTCAGGCACGATCCGTAGAACAGCACGGCGCGCGATGCCGCGCCATACTGCCCGGCGATATCGGCGGCGAAGGCGGCGACGCGGGGTTCGACCGGCGCGCCGAGCTCGGCGGCAACGAGATCGGTGAGCCGGCTCACGCCGCCAGCGAGAGGAAGGATACCGGCTGCGTCGGGGTGAGGACGATCGGCCGGTCGTCGTTGGCTTCGAACAGCTCGCCGTCGAGCAGCACGCTCGACCGGTCGCCCTCGATGCGGATTTCGTTGCCCTGGCTCATCAGGAGGCCGTGGTGATCGCCGAACTCGGCGCGGCCGCGCAGCATCGCCCAGGCCGCGCGCAGAATCGCCCAGGGCTTCTGCTCGACCACCAGCAGCTTGAGCGAGCCGTCCAGGGCCCCTTCCCCCGAAGTGTTGAATCTGAGCAGCAGCAATAGAGGATCGTGTCGGCGAGCCCCGCCCCGCCGAGAAACATGCCGAGCACCGGCCGGCCGTTGGTCTCGCTGTTCGACAGCGAAATCAGCTCGCGGCCGACGACATGCCCGGCCAGATCGGAGCGGGCGATCTCGAGGATCCGTTCGAGCATGTCGATCGGATCGCCGGCGGCGCCGAGATCGAGCGCGATAAGATTGGTCTTGCCGTTGGGCAGCACCGCGACCGGCGGCGGATCGTCGCCGAAATGGCGGCCGTGATGGATCTCGGTCATCGCCGCCTGGACCGTGCCGTCGCCGCCGTTGATCACCAGTATCAGCGGCTTGACGCGCGCGATGATCTGCAGCGCGACATCGATCTGGCCGACATCCTCGACCTCGTAATGGAAGATGTCGGAGCGATGGGCGCAGAATTTCCGGATCCGCGGCAGCATCTCCATATTTCCCGTCGAGCAGGGGTTGGACAGGAGGGCGACGCACACCATCGGCGGGCTATCGGATCGGTTCCACGCGCGTGCCTTGGAGATAGTTGAGCACGATCGTGACGTTGTTGACGCCTTCCCGCATGTTCACCGAGACCTCGCCGTAGGAAGGCTCCATGCCGAAGGGGAAGGAGATGTTGGGATTGCGCGTGAAGCCGCCGCCGTCGCGCCGGTCCGAACGGCCGTTATTGTTGAGATCGTGGCGCACGGCGATGCCGTAGCTGCCCGGACCCGGAAGCGGCAGGCAGACGGTCATGTTGCGGCCCTCGAGCCGGACCGGAACGTCGACGCGATGCAGCCAGCGGCCGCTTTCGAGCCAGTTCGACGAGCCCGAATAGGATTGGACGCGCACCCGGCCGCTGCCCTGCTTGAAGCCGACGACGCGCACGAGCGCGGCGGTCTGGCCCGATCCGGCCCGACAGTTCGACATGTCGTTGGGTACCCGTGTGCCGGCATTCGCGGCTGTCCCGATGAGAGGCACGGCGGCAAGCGCCGCGCCGATGGTCAAAAATTTACTGAACACTTTTAGAGCTCCGATAATTACATGCCCTGCCGCGACGCCCCGATCGGGCATGGCAAAATTCACACTACTTCCCTATTCCCTCCCATATCCCCGATCCATGCGGCCAAAATATGGTCACGGAGCGTCTGAACTTTGCAATTCTTCACCGCCACAGACCGCTACATGGCCCGGCTCGTCACGGTGCCGATGCTGGCGACCCTGGCGATCGCGGCGATGCTGCTGGTGCTCGACAAGATGCTCCGATTGCTCGATTTCGTGGCGAAGGAAGGCGGGCCGGTCAGCGTCGTATGGGAAATGCTGGCGAATATCGTGCCCGAATATCTGTCGCTGGCGATCCCGGTCGGGCTGATGCTCGGCATATTGCTCGCCTTCCGCAAGCTCGCTCTGTCCTCCGAACTCGACGTTTTCCGCGCGATCGGGCTCGGCTACGGCAGGCTGCTCAGGGTCCCCTATATCTTCACCATCGTCTTCCTGCTGCTCAACCTCGTGATCGTCGGCTATTTCCAACCCACCGCGCGCTATTCCTACGAACAGCTGCAATTCGAGCTGCGCCAGGGGGCGCTCGGCGCCTCGATCAATGTCGGCGAATTCAACAATCTGTCGCGCAACATGACGCTGCGGGTCGAGCGCAGCGAGAATAACGGCCGGGACCTGAGCGGCATCTTCGTCCGCACGCAGACCGACGGCGACCGCAACATCTCGGTCACCGCCGAACACGGCACCTTCATGGCGACCGACGATCCCGACACGATCATCTTCCGGCTGTCCAACGGCCGGCTGGTCCACGACCAGCCCAATTTCGAGCGCCCGCGCGTGCTCAGCTTCGCCAGCCACGATTTGCCGATCGAACTGCCGAAGATCGAGCGTTTCCGCGGCCGCGGCGGCATCCACCGCGAGCTGACGCTGTTCGAATTGCTCGACGTTGCGAACGATCCGGCCGAACCGGCGGAATTGCGGATGGCGAGCCGGGCCAATTTCCATTTCCGGCTCGCCGAGGTGATGATGATGATATTGCTGCCGCTGCTCGCGGTGTCGCTCGCCGTGCCGCCCAAGCGATCGACCTCGGCGCTCGGCGTGTTCCTGTCGGTGGTGCTGATCACGACGATGCACAAGGTCTGGCAATATGGCGAGGACGTGGCGGCGCTCGGCCGGGTCGATCCGCTGATTGCGCTGTGGGTGCCCTTCGCGCTGTTCGCGGCGCTGATCGTCTGGATGTATTACCAGATCGCCTATGTTCCGGGCGGCCAGCCGATCGGCTTTCTCGAAAAGGGATTCGCCAAGATCGTCGCCGCGGTCCGCACGCTGCTGCGATTGAAGCGCCGCAAGGCCGAGGCCTGATCGATGGCCGCCGCGCAGCTCCAGTTTTTCCCCTCCTCGACCATCGCCTGGTATATGGCGCGCACCTTCGTCGCCCGCACCTTCGCGGTGCTCGGCGGGCTCGTGGTCATCCTGATGATGCTCGATCTGCTCGGCGAATCGGGCGCGATCCTCGCCCAGCCCGGCAACGGCGAGGGCGAGCTCTGGTTCTACGTATCGCTCCGCGTGCCGCAGCTGATCGAGCGCTTCCTGCCCTTCGCGGCATTGCTCGGCGCGCTGATCTCGCTGTCGACGATGAACGCCAACAGCGAGATCGTCTCGATGAAGGCGGCCGGCGCCTCGGCGCACCAGATTCTCGCCCCGCTGATCCTCGCCAGCTTCGTCATCGCAATGCTGCTCTTCGCCTTCAACGAGCGGGTGGTGGCGCCGTCCTACGCCACCCTGACCGCCTGGGAAGCCGTCGAATACGGGCCGATTCCCGATAGCGGCGGGGCGACCAACGTCTGGGTCCGCGACGGCGACGACCTGATCAACGCCGCGCGCGTAAGCGGCAATCGCGAGCATACACGGCTCCACGATGTGACGATCCATGACCGCACCGGCGGCTCGCTCGAGGCGATCGTCACCGCCGAGACGGCCGATCGCGACGGCGATGCCTGGCGGTTCGGCACCGCGACGCGCTTCGACGTCGAGACCATCACCGAGCAGGATGCCAGCGGCCGGACATTCGGCGCCGGCGTCACCCCCGACCAGTTCACGCTCTCCAATATCGATGCCCGCGCGTTGAGCTTCGGCGAGCTGCGCTCCGCGATCGCCGATCTGCAGGCCGCCGGGCGGCCGACCGTCTCGCTCGAGGCCGGGCTCTGGCACAAGATTTCGGGGCCGCTTTCGACCATCCTGATGCCGCTGCTCGGCGCGGTGGCGGGGTTCGGCCTCGCCCGCTCGGGCCAGCTCTTCATCCGCGCGATCATCGGCATGGCATTGGGCTTCACCTATTTCGTCGCCGACAATTTCGCCCTCGCGATGGGCAATATCGGCGCCTATCCGCCGGTGCTCGCGGCCTGGGCGCCGTTCTTCCTGTTCCTGCTGATCGCCCATCTCGCCTCGCTGCTGCTGGTGGCGATCCTCTCGCTGCGCATCCTCGCGCGCTATTATGATTTCGGCCTGCTGGTCGCCGCGCCGCTCGACGCGAGGCTGATCCGGACC
>JAIVHR010000029.1 GCA_020200935.1 Sphingomonadales bacterium | reverse complement strand
GGCGGGCGAGGCGCCCGAGACGGCGGGCGCGCGCGAGCTCGAGGAGGAAACGGGCTATCGCGCGGACGAAATCGAGAATTGCGGCCGCTTCTTCTCCTCGCCCGGGATGACCAGCGAGAGCTTCACCCTGCTCAAGGCGACCGAGCTCGAAAAGGTCTCGGAGGGCGGCGGGACGGGGCATGAGGATATTACCGTCCATCGCGTCAGGATCGCCGGAATCGCCGATTTCATTTCGAGCAAGCGCGCCGAGGGCTGCGCCATCGACGTCCGGCTGCTGCTGCTGCTCGGCGCGGGGATGCTCGGCAGATAACCCGCGAGCGGATACGGATTTCCGTCACCCCGGATCGAGTCCGGGGTGACGAAAATGTGCTAGGCTTCGCGCACCAGCGCCTTCAATTCACGGGCGATGAAATCGAGCACCAGGCGGATGCGCGGCACGTTGCGCAGCCTTTCGTGGGTCAGCAGCCAGAGCCCGATCCGGTCGTCCGCGCGCGGCGGCAGGATGCGGACCAGTTCGGGATCGCGATCGGCGACGAAGCTCGGCAGCACGGCGAGGCCGAGCCCCGAACGCACCGCCGCATAGAGCCCGGCTTCCGAATCATGCCGCAGCACGACCGCGTCCTCGAGCGCATTGGCGGCCAGCCACTTGCTGTAAGCCGGCCACAGCTTGACCCCGCCGCCGCCGATGAAGCTGTGCCGGGCGAGCGCCTTGCGGTCCTCGGGAAAACCGTTCTCCTCGACATAAGAGCGGCCGGCATAGACGGTCCACGGATCGTCGGCGATCCGCCGCCCGACCAGCCCGCGCCCCGAGGGGCTGCGCGAATTGCGCAGCGCGATGTCGGCGGCGCCCGATTCGAGATCGCGGACATCCTGTGAGGTGTCGATATCGATGCGCAGCCCCGGATGCTCCTGCCGAAGCCTGCGGATCACCGGCGCCAGCAGGCGGGTCGCATATAGCTCGAAGGTGGTGATCCGGACATCGCCGACGACACCGCGCGCTTCGGACGAGGCGGCGGCGGCGAACAGCCCGATCGTATCCTCGACCGCCCGCGCTTTGCCGAGCAACGCCTCGCCGGTCGGGGTCAGCCGGTAGCCCGAGCTGCGCCGCTCGAACAATTCGAGCCCGAGCGCCGCTTCGAGCGCGGCGATGCGGCGGGCGACGGTGGTCTGGCTGACGCCGAGCCGCTCGGCCGCGCCGAGCGTGCTCTGCGCCTCGGCGACCGCGGCGAAATATTTGAGATCGTCCCAATTCAGCATCGCCGCCCATCCGCCTCCATCCGGCTCGCTCTATCCTTCTGCACATATGCAGAACGAGAAGACAATATCGTTGATAGGTTTCGAAACGAAACTTGTCTAGACCGAACTCGCCCCGACGATTGGACCCCCTCCAGACAAGGACGAAGCACCATGAAGAACATCCTGATCTCCGCCGCCGCGCTGGTCGCCGCCTCGCTGAGCACCGTTGCCGCGGTTTCCCCCGGCCATGCGGCGGGCGAGACCGGCAACCGGGTCGCCGTATCCTATGCCGATCTCAACCTCTCGCAGGCGCAGGACCGGCGAATCCTCGACCGGCGGCTCGCTGGCGCCGCGCGCACCGTCTGCCGGGCCGAGCATGGCTATTCGCCGCTGACCCGCCGGGCCGTACGCGATTGCCAGGTCGAAGCCGTCGCCCGCGCGAGCGAGCAGATCCCCTTCGCGCTCAGCGCGACCGACTGACCTCTCCCCGGTCGCGAACCCTGGGCGGGCGTCCCCACCGGACGCCCGCCCCTTTTTGTTATGGAGAAGAACCGGCGGGCTAGCTGCGCTTGCGGTAATGCATGATGCCCCAGGCGAGCCGGCCGGCTTGGGCGCCGTCAACCCAATGTTCGAGCCCGGCGAGCATCCGCTCGACGAAATCGGGGGCGAGATCGTGCTTGTCGGCGTTGGCCGCGAGTTCCGCGCGCACCCGGCCGTAATGGCGACCAAGCTGCTCGGTCAGCTTCTCGACCTCGGTCTTCTCGAAGCCACGCGCCTTCAGCGCATCTTCGTAGAAGCTGAAGCTCGCCAGATCGGGCAGGTGGATGCGATCGTAGATCGGCTGGAGCGCCGCGCTGTCCTCGATACCGTCGGCCTGCATCGGATCGGTGAAGACGAAATCGCCGCCGGGCCGCAAGACCCGGGTGACCTCGTCGAGCACGGCGAGCCGGTCGGGCGCATGAAGAATCGCATCCTGGCTCCAGGCGATGTCGAAAGCCGCCTCGTCGAAGGGCATATCATCGAAGGAACCGTCGACGATGTCGATCCGCTCGCCCAGCCCGGCCTCGCGCGTCAATTCGCGATTGCGGTCATTCTCGATGGTCGAGAGGTTGAGGCAGGTGACCCGCGCGCCGTGCTCGCGGGCGAGCACCCGCGCCGCGCCGCCATAACCGGCGCCGAGATCGAGCACATGGCGCCCCGAAATCTCGCCGAGCTTGCCGGCCATCCGCGCAACCGTCCGGCGGCTCGCCTCGGCGATGTTGTCGGTATCCTCATAGAGTCCGACATGGATGTCCTCGCCGCCCCAGATCGCGCTGTAGAAACGGTCGGCCTCCTCGCTGTCATAATAGTCGCGCGCGACCTCTACGCCTTCGGCGTCTCTCGCGGCGGCGGCTTCATTCGGCATATTCTTTCTCCGCGACATGCACGAAGAAGTCGGGATTGGGTTCCTCGCCTTCCTCCATGAAATCGCCATAGCTGTGGATCTGCTGAAAGCCCGCCTCGCGCATCAAGCCGCGGACATAGTCCTTGCGCAGCGGGAACATGTTGAGATTGTGCTTCGATCCGTCGGGGAAGGTATATTCGAAGCGCGCCAGCCCCTCGTCGACATGGACCGGCTCGGCGCTCACCTGGTCGCCGCAATAATAGTATTTGTGCTTCGAGGAGAATCCGTCATCGAGGATGGTGTCATAGTTGCGCTGGTCGATGATCAGCAGACCGTCATGCTTGAGCGCGGCGTAGAATTCGGCCAGCGCCCGGCGGCGGTCCCCCTCCTCGAAGATATGGGTGAAGCTGTTGCCGAGGCAGATGATCGCGTCATATTTGCCCATCACGTCGCGATTGAGCCAGCGCCAGTCGGCATGGACGGTGCGCAGCATGACATCATGGTCCTTGGCGTTTTCGAAGGCCCGGGCGAGCATCTCGGCCGATCCGTCGGCCGAGGTGACGTCGAAGCCGGCCTTGGCGAGCTGGATCGAATGGAAGCCGGTGCCGGTGGCGACGTCGAGCACGCTCAGTTTGTCGCGCGCCTTTAGCACGTCGATGAAAAAGCGGCCCTCGCTCCTGGCCCGCTGCTCCCAATCGATCAGCTCGTCCCATTTCTCGACGAAATCGCGGATGTATTCGGTGGCGTATTTGTCGGTATCGCGAACCGCGATCGGATCGTCGCCATAATCCTGGCTGGTCTCCGTTGCGAATGTTTTCTTGCTGCGAACAGCGATAGCTGCTTCTCCCCTGATTCGAGATGTCGAGGTCCGGCCCCGATCGGGGCCGCGCTGGCAACCCACATACGGATCCGCGAGCGGTTCGGCTACCGCGACACCGCACCTTCGGGCAATCCCCTTAACATGGGCTAATGCCGGAGGCGGCGGAGCGTTCCCCACTTTCCGGGACTTGTTCGTCTATTTGAAATTGTCGGCGTAGCTCTGAAGGTGGAGCTTGCGATCGGCCATCGGCACGACGTGATAGGCGAGGCCGTGACTTTCGGCATAGGCCTTGGCCGCCTCGAGATCGGGAAAACCGAGCCTGACCTGCCGCCGCGTGTCGCCCGAGCCGGTCCAGCCCATCAGCGGGTCGGGCCGCAATTTCTCGTCGGTTTCGAATTCGAGCGTCCATTCGCCGACCCGGTGGCGGCCCGATTGCATGGCGTTCTTCATCCGCTGATAGATGCGGGCGGGGGGCATGTCGCGGTTCATGGCGCCGGGATTGCCCGAGCGGCGGGCTGTTCGTCAAGCCGGATGGTAGGCGGTCAGGCCGAGCCGCCCGCGCAGCAGCCAGCGCGCGACCATCAGTAGCGCGACCGCACCGAGGCCGGCGGCGAGGCCGATCCAGATGCCGAGGCCCTCCATCTCGAGGCCGAAGCCGAACCAGACGGCGATGCCGAAGCCGATCACCCAATAGCCAAAGCCCGCGAAGATCATCGGCCAGCGCGTATCCTGGATGCCGCGCAATGCGCCGGCGCCGACCGCCTGCGCGCCGTCGGCGAGCTGGAAGACCGCGGCGACGAACAGGAAGCTGACGGCAAGCGAGTAGACGCGCGCATTCTCGGCGCTGTCGGGAACCACGAACAGCCCGATCAGCTGCTCGGGCCAGAGCACCATGATCGTCGACAGGCAGAAGGCGGCGCCGACGCCGAGTAGGAAGGCGACCTGCCCCGCCAGCGCAATGCCCGCCGCATCCCTGCGCCCGTGCCAGAGGCCGACGCGCACAGTCGCCGCCTGGCTCAATCCCAGCGGCACCATGAAGGCGAAGGCGGCGATCTGGATCGCGATGGCGTGGGCGGCGAGCGAGGCGCGGTCGATCAGCCCCATGAGGAACACCGCGGCGTTGAACACCGTCACCTCGAGCGCGAAGGTCGCGGCGATCGGCAAGCCGATCCGCTGGATCTCGAAGAAGCGCGGCCAATCGGCCTGCCACCAGCGGCCGAACAGGCGATAGCGGCGGAAACGCGGCACACCGGTCACCACCAGGGTCATGCCGCCGGCAAGGAAGCAGCTCGCCAGCAAATGGGCTAGACCGGCGCCTTCGAGCCCGAGCTCGGGCAGGCCGAAGGTGCCGAACACCAGCGCCCAACAGGCGAGCGCGTTGAACGCGACGCCGGCCGCGGTGACGTAAAGCCCCCAAAGCGGCTTTTCGAGCGCGGTGACGTAATAGCGCAGCACATAATAGACGAGGAACGGAAACAGCCCCCACATGGCGATGCGGATGAAGCGCGCCGCGTCACTCGCCAGCCTGGGATCCTGTTCGAGCAGCAGCAGCAGCGCTTCGGCATTCCAGAGGATCGCCCAGCAGGGCAGGCAGATCGCGGCCGATGCCCAGAGCGCCTGGCGCACCGTCCGCCGCACGTCGCGCACCGAATGCGCCATGCGCCCGCGCTCGGCGGCGATCATCGGCGAAGCGGCGGTCACCAGCCCCATCGCGAAGATACCGAAGGCGAAATAGAGATTGACCGCCAGCGCCCCGCCGGCGAGCGCGCCGACGTCGTAGCGCCCGAGGATCAGAACGTCGGTGGTGTTGATCGCGGTCTGCGCGAAATTGCCGAGGATCAGCGGCCAGGCGAGCGCGATCGTGGCGCGAATCTCGGCGCGCACGGCGGTCCGGCCGGCAGAGGCATCTGGTCTCGGCATCGCGCGGACACGGCTAGAAGCGACTCGACTGGTTCATCGTGACGGGGGTGTAACCGGATTGCGCGGGCGCGGACAGAGCGGCGTTGCACAAAAGCCGCTCCGTTGCAGCGGAAGCACAGCCCCCCCTCCTCTCCCCCTCGAGGGGGACAGGATACGAAGACTTACCGCCGCGAAGGCGGGGGTTAGTCGTATTCGGAGAGGGGGTGGGCGGCTTGAGCGGCTCGATGCCGCGACAAGCCGCTTGCGGCTGGGCAGAGTCTATTCGGGCGCAGACGCGCCCGGCCCCTCATCCGGCCCTTCGGGCCACCTTCTCCCGCAAGGGGAGAAGGACGTAATCTCAATAAGCCCGCGCGACCGCGAATTGCACGGCTTCAACGAGCGCGGTCTTGGATTCGCCGCCGGTAAAGGGGCCGAGCGCGTCGATCGCGCGCTGGCCGTAATGGCGGGCGCGCTCCATCGTGTCGGCGATCGCGTTGTGCGCGATCAGCAGATCCTTGGCGCGGGCGAGATC
>JAIVHR010000200.1 GCA_020200935.1 Sphingomonadales bacterium | reverse complement strand
CCGCATGCGGCGATCATAACCGAAGCGGGGGGCTACAGGACAGCATGAACGACATCGATACGCAACATCGCGGCAGCTGGAGCGGCATCGTGCTGATCGCCGCCTTGCTCGCCGGGCTTTCCTATTATGCCGCGACAGGGCTGTTCGCGCCCTCGCCGCTGCTGATCGCCTGGAAGGGGGCGGGGGTCGGGCTGCTGGCGCTCTGGGCGGCGCTCAATGCGCGCGATCTCGACGGCTGGCTGATCGCGCTCGTCATGGCGCTCGGCGCGGCGGGCGACGTGCTGCTCGAGGCCGCCGGCGCGCATCCGGGCGCCTACGCCTTCCTCGCCGGGCATATCGTCGCGATCGGGCTCTATGCGCGCAACCGGCGCGTTTCCGTCACTTTCAGCCAGCGACTGCTGGCGATCCTGCTCGTCCCTATCGTCCTCTTCATCGCCTTTCTGCTGCCCGAAAATCGCGCCCTCGTGCCGGGATTCATGCTCTACGCCTTGTTCGTCGCGGTGATGGCGGCGATAGCCTGGACGAGCCGCTTTCCGCGCTATCTGACCGGGCTCGGCGCGATAATGTTCGTCGTCTCAGACCTCTTGATCTTCGCCCGCTACGGTCCGCTCGGCGATTCGATGCTGCCGGGCCTCCTCATCTGGCCGCTTTATTTCACCGGTCAGGCGATGATCGCGATCGGCGTCGTGACGAGGCTTGCGCGATCGGGCGGCTGATGTTATAACAACCGTATGAACAGAAAGCGCGACAAGAATCTGCACGAGGCCAAGAGCGGTTTCGCACCCGAGCCGCCCGAAGCGCGCAAGGCCAAGCTCATCGCGGTCGGCAATTCGACCGGAGTGATCCTGCCCAAAATGCTGCTCGACCGGCTCGGTGTCGGTCAGGGCGACGAACTGTCGGTCACCGAGGCGCCCGACGGCGTCGTGCTGCGCATTCCCGATCAGGAATTCGATCGTCAGATGGAGGTGGCGCGCGAGGTGATGCGCCGCCATCGTCACGCGCTGCGCGAACTCGCGAAATAGATCTGCGCATGGCGGCCGATTGGGTCTGGATGCGCAAGGACGTCGTCCTGGCCGTTCATCAGGAACAGCTGATCGAGCATGGCGGCGGCGATGGGGTGCGCGACGATGGGATGCTCGAAAGCGCGCTTGCAAGGCCTCGTAATCTGGCCGGTTACGGGGAGCCGGATGCGGCGGATCTGGCGGCCGCTTATGCCTTCGGGATCGCACGCAACCATCCCTTTGTCGATGGAAACAAGCGGACCGCGGCGGTCCGCCCCGCCGATCGTCGTGCGGTGGAGGAGGCGCGCATGGCCCTCATAGCCGCCGGTCGCACGGTGGAGCAGCGCGCGATTGTCCCACATCACCAGCATGCCGGCCGCCCATTTGTGGCGATAGACGAACTCGTCGCGCGTCTGCCACGCATAGAGTTCCATCAGCAGCGCCAGCGCGTCTTCCTGCGCCATGCCCTCGATCCCGGCGGAATAGCCGATGCAGCCATAGATCGCCTCGCGGCCGGTCTCGGGATGGCTGCGGATCAGCGGGTGGGCCTTGGTCGCCTCGGCGTCCTTCGAGGGGCGGATGTCCATCGATCGGTCGGTCTTGCGGTCGGCCTCTCCATAGGTGCCGTCGGGCGCATAGGCGTTCTTCGCCGAATGGATCGCGATCCTGCCCTCGATCTTCGTGCGCAGCTCTTCGGGCATCTTTTCGAGCGCCGCATGCTGATTGGCATAGAGCGTGTCGCCGCCCTCGGGCGGGATCTCGATGCCGTAGAGGCAGGTGCCGGCCGGCGGGATTTTCTGAAAGCTCCAGTCGGTATGCCAGTTCTCGGCGAATAGCGGCGCGGTTTCGTCGGCGCGGCGCGAGATCGCGATGACATGCTCGCGCCCCGGGATCGGCGCGATGAACGGATCCTCGCCGAACGGGCCGAAAGCGAGCGTGAAACGTTCGAGATCGTCGTCGGTCAACGTCTGATCGGGGAAGGCGAGGACGAGATGCTCGAGCCACGCGGCGCGGATCGTGGCGACGGTCTCGGCGGCAAGCGGCTGCGAGAGATCGACGCCGGTGATTGTGGCGCCGCAGGCCTGGCCGGAGGGGGTCACTTCCATACAGCCTCTATAACCCGGATTGGCCGGATCCGAGAACCGTCATGCCGGACCTGATCCGGCATCCAGAGCCGCAAGCGATGTCGCCCGCCGCCCTGGACCCCGGATCAGGTCCGGGGTGACGGCCCGGCTATTCTTCGAACGTCTCATCCGGCAGCTCCTCCGCCACCGCTTCCTCGGCCGCGTTCTCCGGCTCTTCCTCTTCGTCGATCGGCGCCACTCCGACCACGCGCTCGTCCTTGGCGACGTCGAACAGGGTCACGCCGGCGGTGCTGCGGCCCATCACGCGGATATCGCCGACGCCCATCCGGATGAGCTTGCCCTGATCGGTGATCAGCATGATCTGGCTCTGGTTGGAGGCCGGGAAGCTCGCCACGACCTTGCCGTTGCGCTTGATGTTGGCGATATTGACGACGCCCTGGCCGCCGCGTCCGGTCTGGCGGTATTCGTAGCTGCTCGAACGCTTGCCGTAGCCCTTGGCGCAGACGGTGAGGATGAATTCCTCGACCGCCTCCATCGCTTGCATCTTCTCGGCCGGCAATTCGGGTTCGACGTCATTGTCCTTCCAGGGCGCGGCGCGCAGATAGGCGTCGCGTTCCTCGATCGTCGTTTCGGCGGCGCCCACCGTCGACAGCGAGATCACCTCGTCATCATCCTTGAGCCTGATGCCCTTGACCCCGGTCGATGTGCGGCTCTTGACGACATTGACGGCGGTCGAGGCGAAACGGATGGCCTTGCCATTCCGCGTCGCCAACAGCACGTCGTCGCCCTCCTCGACCAATGCGACACCGATCAGCCGATCGTCGCTCTCCTCGTCGAAGCGCATCGCGATCTTGCCGTTCGACGGGATGTTGGCGAAGGCGTCCATCGCGTTGCGGCGGATGCCTCCATGCGCGGTGGCGAAGACGACATGGAGCTTGCCCCATTCCTCCTCATCCTCGGGCAGCGGCAGCACGGTGCGGATATATTCGCCCTCGGCGAGCGGCAGCAGATTCTGCATCGGCCGGCCGCGGGTCGTCGGGCCGCCCTCGGGCAGCCGCCAGACCTTGAGGCGATAGACCTGGCCGCGGTTGGAGAAGAACAGCACCGGCGTATGGGTCCAGGTGACGAAGAGGCGGGTGACGACATCCTCCTCCTTCATCGCCATGCCGCCGCGGCCCTTGCCGCCGCGCCTTTGCGCGCGGAACGTCGCGAGCGGGGTGCGCTTGATGTAGCCCTCATGGGTGACGGTGACGACCATCTCCTCACGGGCGATCAGATCCTCATCCTCGACCTCGAAGTCCCCGCTGGTGATCTCGGAGCGGCGCGTCGTCGCGTAGGCCTCTGAGATCTCGTCGAATTCCTCGCGCATCACCGCATAGAGCTGGGCGCGGTTTCCGAGGATCTCGAGCAGCCCCTCGATCCTGGCGGCGAGCTCCTTGAGCTCGTCGGCGATTTCGTCGCGGCCGAGCGCGGTCAGCCGGTGGAGGCGCAGATCGAGGATCGCCTTCACCTGCTCCTCGGAGAGCCGGTAGACATCGCCCTCGATCGCGGTCTCGATCGCCTCGACGAGCTGGATATAGGGCCGGATCTCCGCGATCGGCCATTCGCGCGCGAGCAATGCGGCGCGGGCCTCGGCCGGGTTGGCCGAGCCGCGGATGATTTGCACCACCTCGTCCATGTTGGTGACCGCGACGACGAGGCCGAGCAGCAGATGCGCCCGGTCGCGCGCCTTGGCGAGCTCGAACTTGGCGCGCCGGGTGATCACCTCCTCGCGGAATTTGACGAAGGCCTCGATGATGTCGCGCAGGGTGAGCGTCTCGGGCCGGCCGCCGCGGATGGCGAGCATGTTGGCCGGGAAGCTCGATTGCGCCGGCGTGTGCCGCCAGAGCTGGTTGAGCACGACTTCGGGCGAGACGCCCCGTTTGAGGTCGATGACGACGCGCACGCCCTCGCGGCTCGATTCGTCGCGAATGTCGGAAACGCCCTCGATCCGCTCTTCCTTGGCCGCATCGGCGATCTTCTCGACGAGACCGGACTTGCCGACCTGGAAGGGGATTTCGGTCAGCACGATCGAAACGCGGTCTCGCCGCTCCTCGATGACGTGGCGCGAGCGCATGATGATCGAGCCGCGCCCCTCGCGATAGGCGGATTTGGCGCCCGAAAGACCCATAATCAGCGCCCCGGTCGGGAAATCGGGCGCCGGGACGATCTCGATCAGCTCGTCGAGGGTGATCGCCGGATTGTCGATATAGGCGCGGCAGGCGTCGAGCACCTCGCCGAGATTATGCGGCGGGATGTTGGTCGCCATGCCGACCGCAATGCCGCCGGCGCCGTTCACCAACAGGTTGGGGAAGCGCGCCGGCAGCACCTGCGGCTCGCGGGTCGAATTGTCGTAATTGGGCGTGAAATCGACCGTGTCCTTGTCGAGATCGTCGAGCAAGGTCATCGCCACCTTGGCGAGCCGCGCCTCGGTATAGCGCATCGAGGCCGGCGGATCGGGGTCCATCGAGCCGAAATTGCCCTGGCCGTCGATCAACGGTACGCGCAGCGACCAATCCTGCGTCATCCGAGCCAGCGCGTCGTAGATCGCACTGTCGCCGTGCGGGTGGTAATTGCCCATCACGTCGCCGACGATCTTGGCCGATTTGCGATAGGGCTTGCCGGCGACGAAGCCGCCTTCGTCGCAGGCATAGAGGATGCGGCGATGGACGGGTTTGAGCCCGTCGCGCACATCGGGCAGCGCGCGGCTGACGATCACGCTCATCGCGTAATCGAGATAGCTCGTCTTCATCTCGTCGACGATGTTGACGGGGCTTATGTCGGAGGGTCCGGCAAGCGCCGGATCGTCTTCACTCAAAGCTGGACTTTCTGCTGAAATAGCTCGCGGATGCAGCCTAGCAAATGGGGGCGCATAGGGCCAATTTCGACCCCGATTTATCCACAAATGCCGGGCTGGCCCGCAGGCAAGGATTAGGCAATAATTATAAAGGTTTGAGAGAAGTTATTCAGATTTAATCCACAACAGCCGGCGGGCTGTGCAAAAAGGCTTGTCAATCGCGCGCGAAACGCCAGCGATTCTCGTCCGAATCCTCGGCCAGATAGCGATAGCCGTCGCTGTCGAAACGCTTGAGATGCTCGGGATCTTGGAGCCGGTGCTCGCAGACATACCGCGCCATCATGCCTCGGGCGCGTTTCGCCTCGAAGCTGTTGAAGCGCAGGCCGTCAGGTCCGTCCTCGCGAAAATCGATGGCGATCACCCGCGCTGCTTTGGCGATGCGCGGCGATCCTTCGATCGCCGCCCAATATTCCTTGCTGGCGAGATTGACGATCACGCCCGATCCGTCTTGCTCGAGATCCTCGGCAAGCAGCGCGGCGATCTTCTTGCCCCAGAAATCGGTGAGCTTCTTGTAACGCGGTGCCCATTTGGTGCCCATTTCGAGCCGATAGGGGCGGATCCTGTCGAGCGGCCGCAGCAGGCCGTAAAGCCCCGACAGGATGCGGACATGGTCCTGCGCGAAGCGGATCGCCTCCTCCTCGAGGCTCCTGGCCTCGAAACCGGTATAGACGTCTCCGGCGAAGGCATAGATGGCGGGGCGTTCGGGCTGGTCCCAGAAATCGCGATAGCGCGCGTAATTGAGATCGATCAGCCGGTCGGAAACCGGCATCACCGCTTGTAATTTCTTTTTGGTGAGGTTCGAGGCGGCGCTGACGAGCCGTTCGGTTTCCTGGGCGAAACGCGGGGCGCTCGAAGCCTCGACCGGCAGCTCGCTCTTATAGTCGAGCGATTTGGCGGGAGAGAGGATGGCCAGCATGGCAATCGGGTAGCCGCTCGCTTGCCCGCCGTCAAAGGCGTGGATTTCGTAGATTTTTCAATGGTTCAACAATCATTCAGCCGAGTCGCGCCAAAAGAAATCATCACGCGCAACTTGTCCCGGCCGTCAACGGTTATTAGCAGGACGCCCGACGGGACATTCCACGCGCAGAGATTCCACCTGGGAGATTGATGAGATGAAACGGGTTTCGACTTATTCGCTGGCGCTGCCCTTGGCCATATCCGGGGCTGGCTTCGGCTTTGCCACGCCAGTTGCGGCGCAAGGTTATGGCGGCTCCGAGCCGCCACCCACCGGACAGCAGTTTGAAAATCAGAATGACGAAAATCGAAACCGAGACAGCGAGCGCGAGGAGCAGCAAGCCGGCTCCTTCGACGCGAGCCAGCTTTCCAATGCCGTCCGCGAGCAGGCCGGCGCGGCGCAGCAGATACTGGGCGGCGAAGCGCCCGATCTGGCCGCCGTCGAACAGGCGCTGACCGCCGCCGAGGCTGCCATCGCCAACAATCACGACCGTTTTTTCGTCGGTTCGCTGCTGCTCCAGCTCAGCGTCCAGAAGCAGCAAGGCGGCGCCACCAACGAACAGATCATCCCGATCCAGCGCCGTGGTCTCCAGCTCGCCGTCGATAGCGGCCTGCTCGCCGCCGACCAGCATGCGCGCTATCTGCGCTTCCTGGGCGGCATGGCCGAGAATCCGGAACAGGCACTGGCCGCTTTCCGCGCCGCAGCCGAGGCCAATCCGAACGATGCCGAAGTGCATATCCAGCTGGCGCGCGCGCTCTTCAACGCGGGCGAAACGGCGGCCGGCTACGACGCTGCCGAGCGGGCGATCCAGCTTGCCGATCAGAATGGCGTCGCCTTCGATTAGACGTGGTTCGGCGTTCCGCTCAACGCCGCCTACAATACACGCGATGTAAGTCAGGCGCTGCGTTTCGGCCACCTTTGGGTCGATACCCAGCCGAGCGAGCAGAGCTGGCGCGAGGCGCTGCGGATATATCAATATTCGGCCCGGCTCGGCGAGCAGGCCAATCTCGATGCGCTGCGGCTGATGCGCACGACCGACGCGCTCGATGTCGGCGGCTATGACGAATATGTCGAACTGGCCGCCCGCCGCGGCTATTTCGGCGAAGCGCTGACGGTCTATGACGAGGGCACCGGTTCGGGCGGTTTGACCGCCGACGCCGCGCGCCGCGCCGAGATTGCCGGCCGTGTCGACGAGGATCGGTCGAGCCTCGGATCGGTCGCCAGTG
>JAIVHR010000325.1 GCA_020200935.1 Sphingomonadales bacterium | reverse complement strand
CGGCGGGACGGCGCAACGGCACCCCGCCCTCCGATTCGTCTTGTTCGAGCGCCTCGATCCGGGCAGCTTTGGGGCCGGAGGAGCCGAGGATGGGCGAGCTGAGCGCCGAGATACGCTGGTGGGGAGGCGGAGACGCGCCCGCCGCGGTCACGGATTGGTATGAATCGGGCGCGGTCCGGCCGGGCGGCGGCGGCGCGCGGACGGATCGATATCTGGCGATCGACAGCGGAGCGGTCGGGATCAAATATCGCGGCGGCGCCGGGAGCCTCGAGATCAAGAGCCTCGTCGAACAATACGAAATCGATCTCGGCGACGATCGCCGGGGAACGGCCGGGATCTGGATCAAGCACGGGCTGGCGCTGGCTCTCGACACGCCCACGCTTGCGATCGCCAAGCGCCGCCGGTTGAGGCTGTTCGATTGCGCCGAAGAAGTGCCGCGCGAGATCGCGCTCGGCAGCGACGAGGCGCCGCTCGATGGCGATCGGCCGGCCGAGGGCTGCGAGGTCGAGCTGACCGAGGTGACGCGCGACGGGGCGCAATGGTGGAGCGTCTGCTTCGAGGCCTTCGGCTCGCTCGACAAGGTGAAGGACAACCTCGCCCGGACGATGCATCATCTCGCGCCGCTGCCCGAACCGCTCGCGACCGCCCGGCAGGCCAGCTATCCGGAATGGCTGGCGGCTCCCGAATAGGGTTGGTTATTGCTCGGCGCTGAAGAGCCGGCGCGGCAAGGAACCCGTTCGTCCTGAGCCTGTCGAAGGGCGGGCAACAAGCGGCATCGCCCGCGGCCCGCCCTTCGACTGCTGCCTTCGGCAGCGCTCAGGACGACGGACCGACGCCGACGCCGCCTTCGCGCTCGGCTATGCCCATGCCGAAGACGATTTCCCGACCATCGAGGAAGTGATGGCGAGCTCGCGCGGGCGGCTCGGCGAGATCACCGGCCGCGACGGCGCGGCGATCGATTATGTCCATCATCTGCTCGGCGTCCGCGGCGATGTCGAAGAGCGCTACGAAAGCGATCTTTCGGCCGAGACCCGCGCCGTCGTCGAGGCCTATGCCGACGGGCTCAACCTCTATGCCGCGCGGCATCCCGAAGAGCTCCGCCTCGCCGGGCTGTTCCCGGTCACCGGGCAGGACATCGCCGCCTATACGACGATGACCTTGCCCTTCTTCTTCGGCCTCGACCGGACGATCACGGCGCTGGTCGAGGGCGAGGATCCGCCGCGCGATGGCGCCGACCCGAATGAGCGCGGATCGAACGCCTTCGCCGTCGCCCCGTCGCGCTCGCCCGACGGCGAGACGCAGCTGATCCTCAACTCCCACCAGCCCTGGAGCGGGCCGGTCGCCTGGTACGAAGCGCATGCGACGAGCCTCGAAGGGCTCGACATGCTCGGCGGGCTGTTTCCCGGCGCGCCGCTGCCGCTGACCGGACACAACCGCCATCTCGGCTGGGCCAACACCGTCAACCGGCCCGATCTCGTCGACGTCTACGAGCTGACATTGAGCGAGGACGGCGACAGCTACCGTTTCGACAATCAATGGCGGCCGCTCGAAAAGCGCCGCGTCTGGCTCAATGTGCGGATCGGCCCGCTGGTCGTCCCGGTGCCGCAGACCATCCACCGCTCGGTCCACGGTCCGGTGATCGTCAATGAGCGCGGCGCCTTCGCGATCCGCTATGCCGGGATCGGCGACGTCCGGGCGATGGAGCAATATTACCGGCTGACCAGGGCGACCAATTTCGAGGAATGGCGCGCGGCGATGGCGATGCAGGCGATCCCGGCGACCAATTTCATCTATGCCGATGCCGAGGGGCATATCGGGCTGTTCTACAATGCCCGCTTCCCGTCGCGCGGCGCGGGACACGATTGGCGCGGCGTGCTGCGCGGCGACACCAGCGAGACATTGTGGAGCGATTACGCGCCCTTCGAGGCCTTCCCGCGGCTCGTCGACCCGGCTTCGGGCTTTATCGTCAATTCGAACAACAGCCCGTGCTTCGCCAGCGCGGCGGCCGACAATCTCGATTGCGGCGATTATTCCCCATTGCTCGGCGTCGAATTTTTCGAGACCAACCGCGCGATCCGGGCGATCGAGCTGCTGACCGCGCTCGACGCCATAACCCCCGAGGCGCTGCTTCAAATCAAATACGATACCGGCGTCGCGCGCGGATCGATCATGGGCCGCTATTTCGAGAGCCTGCTGGCGCTCGATGCCGGCGATCCGCCGACCGGACGGGCGCAGGCTTTGCTCGCCCGCTGGGACTGGAATTT
>JAIVHR010000199.1 GCA_020200935.1 Sphingomonadales bacterium | reverse complement strand
CCCAAGGACCTGCCACTCGCCATGCGCACGGCCGGCCAGTGGATGGGCAAGCTGCGCGGCATGACCAAGCATTTCCGCAGCGGCATAGACGCGATGATCCGCGAGGCCGAGATCGAGGAGCAGGAGAAGCACTGGTCCGAGCGCAATGCCAAGATCATGCGCGAGCATCCGCCCGAAAATGGACTGCAGGAAGCGAAGGGAGGGGTAGAGGGCGATCCGGCCGATCCGCCGCGGCCCGATTCGCCGCCGTCTGATTCAACGGGTGACGACACGACGGCCGCCGGCAATGCCGACCCGATCGCAACGGAAGCGCCCGCCCCGCCCGGCGATGAAGCGCCGCCCTCGCCACCGGACCGGCGCGAATGAGCGACACCGAAGACCCCGAGGAGAAGACCGACGTCGATGCGAGCACGGCGCCGCTGCTCGATCATCTGGTCGAGCTCCGCAACCGATTGGTGTGGAGCGTCGCCGCGTTCGCAATCGCCTTTGGCGGCTGTCTCTATTTCGCCACCGAGATCTTCGAATTCCTCGTCCGGCCCTTGAGCGCCGCCTTTGCCGAGGGCGAGGGGCGTCTGGTCTTTACCCAGCTTTACGAAGCCTTTTTCGTCGAGATCAAGGTCGCCGTCTTCGGCGCCTTCGTGATCGCCTTTCCGATCATCGCCAACCAGATCTGGCTGTTCGTCGCGCCTGGCCTTTACAAGAATGAACGCCGCGCCTTCCTTCCCTTCCTGCTCGCAACGCCGCTGCTGTTCACGCTCGGCGCGGCGCTCGCTTATTATGTCGTCATGCCGACCGCCTTCCGCTTCTTTCTCGGTTATCAGGGCGAGATCGGCGGGCTCGAGCAGGAGGCGCTGCCGGCGGTCGGCAATTATCTTTCGCTGGTCATGCGCTTCATCCTCGCCTTCGGCATCGCCTTCCTGCTGCCGGTGCTGCTGCTGCTGTTGAACCGCGCCGGCATCGTCGATCGCAAGCAGCTCGCCGGCGCGCGGCGATACGTCATCGTCGGCGTGTTCATCGTCGCCGCGATCTTCACGCCGCCCGATCCGATCACGCAGCTGATGCTGGCCATTCCCCTATGCCTTTTGTTCGAAATCACCTTGCTGATCATCCGCTTCACCGAAAGGCGACGAAAGGAGGCCGACGCGTAACCGTGGCGGCGGAGCCCCCCTTTCTCGTCAAAGGCGAAGGGAGCGCATCGCCTTTCCCGGTGCGCGAAGGCGCGCGCGTCACGCCGCTCGTCGAATCGGCGCAGATGTACCCGACGCTCGAGCATGCGATCCTCAAATCCGAGCGCTTCGTCTGGCTGGCTTTCCGCGTACTCGCTCCCGACATGAAGCTGCGCTCGGACAAGGTGCGGGCGCAAGGCCTTAAGACATGGCGGGACCTCTTGATCGAGACCGTCAAGCGCGGCGTCGAGGTGCGGATCCTGCTCAGCGATTTCGAACCGGTGATGGCCGATTATCTGCATGCCGGCTCGTGGCGCAGCTTCCGCTCGATGGAGATCGCGCTCGACGAGCTGCCAGACGAAGTGCGCCGGCGATTCCAGATGATCATCACGCCGCATGAGGGCGAGATGGGCTGGGGCTGGCGGCAGATTTTCCGGCTCGGATTGTTGCGCCGCGTCCACGGCGTCATCGACCGGCTGCTCGGCACCGATGACGGCGAGGAAGATCATTTCTCGACCCGGCCCGGCATCTGGCGCTGGACGCGCTGGGAGGGCGAGCGGCCCGCCGGCTGGCGCAAGGGGCCGCCGCCGCGGATCTGGCCGGCGACCCATCACCAGAAATGCGCGATCGTCGATGGCGAGCGGATCGTCGTCGGCGGACTCGATCTCGACGAGCGGCGCTTCGACGATTCGCACCATAACCGGCCCGCCGACCAGACCTGGCACGACATTTCGAGCCTGATCGAGGGCGAGATCGCGCTCGATGCCTGCGCCCATTTCATGGCGCTCTGGAACAGCGAACTGCCCCGCTATCGCGTGATCCTCGACGAATGGACCGAGGGTGCGGCGCTAAAGGTCCTGGCCGGTCCGCTCGATCCGCTCGAAATGCCCGACATTGCGCACTCGATCTGCGACGGTGCCGCATCGGTGCAGCTGGTCCGCACGGTTTCGCGCAAATCGGGCTCGCTGCTCGCCATCGGGCCGCGACCCCACATTCGCGAATTGATGCAGGCGCACCGCAAGTTGATCGCCGGCGCCCGCAAGCGCCTTTACATCGAAGCCCAGTTTTTCCGTTCGCGCGCGGCGTCAAAATGGATCGTCGCGGCGTTGCGGGACAATCCGCAACTCGAAGTGGTGATCCTGATCGCCAACGTGCCCGAGGAAATCGCCTTTCAGGGGCAGGGCGGCAAGGCCGCGCACAAGCATGGCGAACATCTGCAGGCGCGCGCACTCGGGCGAATCTTCAGGGCCGGTGGAAAGGATCGCGTCGGATTGTTCACGCTGGTCAAGAACGAGCCGACCAAGGGGGGTGACAAGGCCTATGAGGACAGCCGCGGCACGGCCTACGGATCGGGCATCATCCATATCCATGCCAAGCTGCTGATCGCCGACGACGAAGCGTGTCTCTTGTCATCCGCCAACATCAACGGCCGCAGTTTTTTCTGGGATACCGAACTGGGTTTCCTCTGGCGTCAGCCCGGAAACGCAATTCGCGATTTCCGCCGCAGGATCTGGAGCCAATTGTTCGAAGGGGCGCTCCCCGAGGATGGAGGGCTCGCCGAATGGCGGCAATTGTCCGAACAGAACAGGCTCGCCGACCCCGAAGACCGCAAGGGCTTCGTGGTGCCGTATCAGCGCGGCCGGGCGCGGCGGTTCGGCAATCCCTATATCTGGATACCCGACAATATGGTCTAGGCCGCGCGCCGGCCGAATCGATCAGTTGGCTTCGTCGGCCACCGTTTCGCCGACGCTTTCGACATCCTCGCCCATGCCTTCGATCGTGTTGCAGGCGCTGGCCGCGATGCCCGCGAGGATCAAAGCTAGCAATGAAAGCTTCTTCATGACGCAACTCCTTTTGCGACCCGCCGGAAGGCGCGCCCGAAAACCCAATGCGGTTGGACGAGATTCGTTCCGATTCTGAAGCGATGGTCGGAAAGGCGTGGAGTTATCGAAAAATTTGGGCCCGGCAACGCTTCCGGGGGGAGGTAAGCGCGACCGGGCCCATGTTCTGGATAGCGAGAGCGGGGGGGCAAAAGGTCACTATCCAACCAAAATAACCGACCGGGTGCAGGTTTGTTCCACCGGGTTCTGGAAATTTTTTACAGGCTCAAATCGTAGGAATCCGGACGCTCGATCGCGTCTTGTCTTCCGACTGTTCGATGTTGGTGCGCAACTGTCTGGCAAGTCCGGTCAGCACGCGGCGATAGCGCGGATAGGCAGGCTCCTCTTCGCTTTTCTCGAGCGCCGGCGAGCGGACCGACAATTCGGCCAACCCGTCCGCGTCGGGCGGGCCGAGCCGGATCTCGACGGCGACGTCCTCGGCGCAGGTCATCGCCAGTTCGACGAGCTCGGTGATGAAAAAGGCGACCGGGACGGCGATGTCCTGGGCGACCCGGACCGAGGCGAGTTCGATCGTGATCGCCATCGAGACGCTGCTCGGCGCGCCTTGCTGCAGCCCGGTCGCGAGTTCGGATATCACCGGCCGGATCGCGACGCCCTTCTCGGCGTCGCCCTCGGCGAACAGATTGCGCTGGACGATCGCAAGCGCATCGACGCGGCGCTGGATCGACGCATAGGCGGCCGCGGTCTCTTCGGACACAGCCGAGCGCGCATGCAGGCTGAGCAGACTGGCGACGACCTGGAGATTGTTCTTCACCCGGTGATGGACCTCGCGGGTCAATCGGCGCTGTTCGGCAAGCCCCGCCTCGAGCTTGCGCTCATTGTCCTGCAGCGCCTCGACGGTGCGCTGGAAGGCGTGGCCGAGATCGCGGATCTCGGTCGCCGGGGTGCGGGTCTGGGGAAGCTGGAATTCGCCTCCGTCCCTGCCGTAGCGCACGATCGCGCCGCGCAGCCGGGTCAGCGGGAGGACCACCATCCGGTCGACCGCCAGCCAGCCGAAAAAGGCCGCGGCGAGCCACATCAAGACAGGCAGGACGATGGCCAGCGCCTCGCTGAAGCGCAGCGGATTGGCCGCGAACTGGGCGGTGAACAATATCTGTCCGCTGGCGATCTCGGCCTGGGCGCGGCGGATATTGTCGGGTTGCCGGTTGCCCCCCCAGCTATGCACGATCAGCTCGCGGTCCTCCTGCGAAACCGTGATCCGATAGGGTCCGACAATCTTGTCCGGCCGGGTCAGGCGACGGAGTGTTTCCGCGGTCAGCTCGGCGACGCCGGTAGACCTGCGATTCGCGCCGGCGACGACAAAGCGGATCGTGCCGTTGTCGGTGTCGAGCCGGGTGATAACGTCGCCGCCGTCGCGCGGCGCCTCCATCGCTCGGGGCGCGAAGCCCGGGGTCGTGCATATCGCCTCGTCGTCGGCATCGAATATCGCGAAGCGGACATCATATTGTTCGAGCGCGGCGAGCGCGCTGAGCGTCTCGGCGCATCGCGCCGATTGCGGCCCGTCTATGGCGACCGCGGTCGAGGCGGCCCGCAGGCCGATCGCGGTGCGGGCGATGGCGTTGGAAAGCCGGGCGGCGCTGACTTCGGCGAGCAGGCTCGCGGTGTTGTCGCGGCTTTCCTGCGCCGCCCGGGCGGTCTCGACCGAGGAGACGAAGGCGATGAGCCCGAGCGGCAGCAGTGCCAGGCCGAGCAGCAAAAGGACCTTCTGTCCCGTCGACATTCTGACGAAGGGACGGGTCCAGGTTGAACGATCGGTCATGGGGGCGGGGATCTTCGGGCGGTCGGCCCTATTTCAGCTTTCCGAGCAAATCGAGCAATTCGGAGGGCACGTCTTCCTTGAGGGTCCGATCATAGGCCGAGCGCAATGCCTTGCCGATGTCGTCGCCCTTTTTCTGGTGCGGCTTGTCCTTGTCCTCGGAAACGGCCTTGCCTTCGCGCTCTGATTCGTCCGTCAAGCCGGAACCCCCGTTTGCAATGTGGTGCCGTTCCGGCCCGCATTCGCTAGCGATATCGGTGTGCTGTCGTCAATCGCATTGTCCAGTGGCGGTCTCGAGACCGCTTCTTTGCGTGACGATGAAACCAAAGCGATGGCCGTTTGTTCCGGAAATGATCGTTTTCGCCGGGGGAAAGCCCGAAAATTCACAACCCAATACGGATTGCCTTGCCAAGCGCGACAACCCGTGAGACGCTTTTGAGTATGAGGAGAATGTTCGCATGCCATCGCTAGGCCAACAGCTCGCCCCGCATTTGCCGTTCCTGCGCCGCTATGCGCGCGCGCTGACCGGGACGCAGAAGCAGGGCGATGCCTATGTCCGCGCGGCGCTCGAGGCGATCGTCGCCGCGCCGGAGGATTTTCCCGCCGAGGTCGATCCGCGGCTCGGCCTCTACAAGACCTTTCAGGCGATCTGGTCGTCGACCGATGTCGGCGACCTTTCGGAGGATGCCGATTTCGACATGGAGGGGCAGGAGCATATCGCCCATGCGCGTCTCGCGATGGTCGACAAGACCTCGCGCCAGGCGCTGCTCTTGACCGAGGTCGAGGGTTTCACGCGCGAGGATGCGGCCTGGCTGCTCGAGGTCGATCCGAAAGAGGTCGGCCGGCATCGATGCGGTGCAGGATATATTGAGCGAGATCGACGTCCCCGTCATCTTCATCACCGCCTTTCCCGAGCGGCTGCTGACCGGCGAGCGGCCCGAGCCCGCCTTCCTGATCACCAAGCCGTTCCAGCATTCGACGGTCAAGGCGGCGATCGCCCAGGCATTGTTCTTCAACCGCGCCTCGGTGCCGGCCGGCGGTTGACCGGCGCGGCCGAAACTCCGACATTCGCGGAAACCGACGGAAAGGCGCTGCAATGAGCGAAGACGAACCCCATCTCAACAAGACCGAGGCGCGCGCCGGAGCGACACCGCATATGACGCGGGTTATCCTCGGTGTTTCGCTGCTGCTGATCGTCGGGATATTCGCCGGCATCATGCTGTTCGGCGCGATGTAAGCCTTTTCTTTGCTAACATATGTCTTTGACGCGTCACCGATTCTGACGCACAGAAAACGCATCGGGCCCGTCGGGCCGAGCGGGGAGCGAAACTAATGGGCAGTCAGCGGGACAATACCGCTGATTCGGACAAGGACACGCCTGAACCGCTGTCCGATTCGGATTTCAAGGACCAGCTCGCTCTCGTCATCCCGCATCTGCGCGCCTTCGGGCGGTCGCTGTCGGGCAACCGCGATATGGCCGACGATCTGGTGCAGGAGACGCTGCTCAAGGCCTGGGCGGCGCGCCTGCGCTTTCAGGCGGGCACGAACATGCGCGCCTGGACCTTCATTATTTTGCGCAACCTGTTTCTGTCGCAGATGCGCCGCGCGCGTTTCAAGGGCGAGTGGGACGAACTCACCGCCGACAAGCTTCTCGCCGCGCCGGCGAGCCAGGATCGCCATATCGAACTGGCCGACATGCAGCGCGCGCTGCTCAGGCTCCCCGAGCCGCAGCGCGAGGCGCTGATACTCGTCGGGGCTGGCGGCTTTGCCTATGAGGAAGCGGCGGAAATCTGCGGCTGCGCGGTCGGCACGATCAAGAGCCGCGTGGCGCGCGGGCGCGTCGCGCTGGAAAGGCTGATGGACGACGGCAAGCTCATGAAACGCAGCGATGAGGCACCCGGCGACGACCAGACGGCGCTGCAGAAAATCATGAACGAGGTCGACGAGCTCAGCAATCGCTGAGCGGAGGTCTAGGCGAGCTGCGCCAGCAGATCCGCGAAATCATCGGGCATGGCGGAATTCGTTGCGCCGTTATAGGCGCGGCGGAGCGACTTGCCGAGATGCGAATCGCGCCTCGACGACAGGCGGATGCGCCGCGCGGATTCGCGCGCACTCTCCGAAGCTCGCTGATTTCGTCCCTTCGTCATAGGCCTTGTAACACTTAAGGTGGGGGAATGGTTTCAAGGTGAAACGGGCCGCAGCGGAGGTGATGTAAAAGGGTAACATGTCTGGCAACCGGCCCGTTAACGACATTTACGATGCGATCGCGCGCGCGCGCGATCATTCGCCGTTCCTGCGCAAGCAGATCGAGGCGCATGGCGATATCGTCGAGCGGCTCGAAGCGGGCGATTTCGCCGCCGCCGAGGGGCTGGCCCGGATGGCCGAAAACGGGCTCGAGATCGGCGCCGCGCTGCGCCGCCGGCGCCAGCGGCACGCGCTCGTCGCCGCGATCGGCGATCTCGCCGGCGAGTGGGATCTGTCGGCCACCGTCGCGCGATTGTCGGAATTCGCGGACCGCACGGTCGAGACGGCGCTCGCCGCGGCTTGGGACGATCGGCATCCGGGGGAAGATCCGCGCGGCATAGCGGCGATCGCGCTCGGCAAGCTCGGCAGCCGCGAACTCAACTATTCTTCCGATATCGACATCATGCTGATCTTCGATCCGGCGGCGATACCGGCCGACGACCGCGATGCGGCGCAAAAATCCGCGCTGAAGATCGCCCAGCAGCTGCTTCGGCTGCTCCAGGACCGGACCCCCGAAGGCTATGTCTTCCGGGTCGATCTCCGCCTGCGGCATTATGCCCAGAGCGTCGAGTTCGGACCCGGCTTCGATCTCAAGCGCGGGCGCGGCGGCATTCGCGAGATCGAGTTCTTCGCCCAGATCCACCAGCTGATCCATGGCGGCCGCCAGCGCGAATTGCGCGTGCCGGCGACCCTCGATGCGCTCGCCGCGCTGAAGGAGGCCGATCTGATTTCGGAAGATGATCGAGCGCTGCTCGCCGGCAGCTATCGTCTCCTTCGGACCATCGAGCATCGGCTGCAGATGGTCGATGATCGGCAGACCCATGCGCTTCCATCGCAAGGGGAGGCACTCGACAATGTCGCGCAATTGCACGGTCTCGACCATGGCGAAGCCCTGCTCTCCCTGCTCGAACCGCCAGTCGGCAAGGTCGCCGCGCTCTATGACCAGCTCGAGGAGGAACCGGGCGCCCGGCTGCCGACCGACGCCAGGCTGCTCGAAAAGAAGCTCGCCGAGGCGGGCATCGCCGACATCGCCGATGCGCGCCGGCGGATCGAGGGATGGCGCGAAGGCGTCCATGTGACGACGCGCAGCATTGCGGCGCAGGAGGCGCTTGAGAATATTCTCCCGGGGATCGTCGAGGATGCGGCGGCGGCGCCCGACCCGATCGGCGTCCTCAACCGTTTCGATACGCTGCTTTCGAAGCTGCCCAGCGCGCTCAACATCTTCCGCCTGATCGAGGCGCGGCCGGGCCTCGGGCGGATGCTCGTCAATATTCTCAGCCACGGTCCGGCGCTCGCCGATGCGCTGGCGCGCCGGGCCGAGCATTTCGATACGCTGATCGATGCCACCGCGCTCGAGCCGCCCGAACCGCTCGCCGAGCTCGAGCAGCTGCTCAGGGAGCGCAGCCGATCGGGCTCCTACCAAGAGCTGCTCGACCGGATGCGGCGACTGGTCAACGAGGAGCGGTTCGCGCTCGGCGTCCAGCTGATCGAGCAGATCAGCGATCCGCTCGAGGTCGCCGAAGGCTATGCGCGCGTCGCCGAGGCGGCCTTGCACATACTGGCCGACGCGACGATCGCCGGTTTCGAAACGACCCACGGCAAGGTGCCGGGCAGCGATCTGGCGATCCTCGGGCTCGGGCGGCTGGGCGGCGGGGCGCTGACGCATGCCTCCGACCTCGATCTCGTCTATCTCTTTTCGGGCGACCATGCAGCCGAGTCGGATGGAGAGAAGCCGCTCGGCGCGACGCAATATTATCAGCGGCTCGCCCAGCGGGTGACCGCGGCGCTCAGCGTGCCGACCGCCGCCGGTGCGCTCTACGAAGTCGATACGCGGCTGCGCCCCTCGGGCAACCAGGGGCTGCTCGCGGTCAGCGTCGACAGCTTCGAGGCGTATCAGCGCGATTCGGCCTGGACCTGGGAGCATATGGCGCTGGCCCGGGCGCGGCCGGTCTATGGCCCACCCGACGTGCGGGCGCGGATCGGCGAGATCATCGCCGACATTCTCGATCGCCCGCGCGATGCCGAGCAGACGGTGCGCGATGCGGTGCGGATGCGCCGCGACATCGCCGCGCACAAGCCGCCGGCGGGTGCGCTCGACGTCAAGCTGGTTCCCGGCGGGCTCGTCGATCTCGAATTCTGCGTCCATCTCAACCAGCTCGTCCATGGCGCGGGGCGGAGCTGCGATCTCTCCGAAGCGATCGCCGATCAGGCCGCGCGGGGCCTGCTGCCGGCGGATATGGTCGAGGCGCATCGCGTGCTGACGCGGATGCTCGTCACCTTGCGGCTCGTCGCCCCCGCATCGGTCGAGGTGCCGGCGGCGAGCCGCGAGCTCGTCGCCAGGGTCTGCAAGGTCGACGATTGGAATAAGCTGCTCGATATGTATGAAGCGGCGCGGGACACGGTGTCGCGCCAATGGGAAGCGATGACACGCGACGCGAGCGAAGAAGGCGCCTGAGAAGAAGAAGGCGAAGGAGACGAAGCATGATCGAGCAAGGCGACAGGCTGCCCGACATTTCCGTCCAGACGGGCGAGGAGGAAACCAGGCCGCTCGGCGACTGGCGGGG
>JAIVHR010000324.1 GCA_020200935.1 Sphingomonadales bacterium | reverse complement strand
AACGCGTTGAGCGCGCCGCGCTCCTTGTAAGCCGCCGTGAACTGCAGGTTCTCGAACTTGAGCCAGATCTCGGCCCCGGTGATCTGGGATAGCGTGATCGAGTGCATCGTCGGTGTCCGCACGACCGCACCCGCAATTCGCTCGGCGGCCTCGCGCACGTCGGCGATATCCAGCCGGAGCGCTTCCGCGCCGGCGCTCGTCACAGCAAGATCCTGGCTCATCGCCCGGTGCCCTAGGGTAATTCGCCGTGGGGGGAAACAAGCCATCGAACGGGTTGGGCAAAGCATTTGCTTTACGGCGTTTTATCCCTACCCAGCGCGCGGTCCTTTCTTGTGGAGCTTTCCGATGTTTCGCCTTTCCGCCGCGTTGGCCTCCCTCTCGCTGGCGCTCACCCCCGTCCCCGCATTGGCCGATACCCTGGTCGACAATGTCGAGGGCATCGCAATCGACCGCCAAGGCAAGATCACGCGGTTCACCGGCATCTGGATCGACGACGACGGCCGTGTGAAGCAATTACTCCACCGTAACGACAAGCGACCGAAAGGCACCGACTACGCGCTCGACGGCGAGGGCATGGTCGTCATTCCCGGGCTGATTGATTCGCACCTTCATGTCATGGGGCTGGGTTTCGGCGCGCTGACGCTCGATCTAAGCGAGACCACCTCGCTCGCCGACGCGCAGGCGCGGATCGCGCGGTATGCCGCTGAAAATCCCGACCGCCGGTGGATCATCGGCCGCGGCTGGAACCAGGAGAAGTGGGGGCTGGGCCGCTTCCCTACGGCTGCCGAGCTCGACGCCGTCGTGGCGGACCGGCCGGTGTGGCTGGAACGCGTCGATGGGCATGCCGGTTGGGCCAACAGCGCCGCGCTCGCCGCGGCCGGCGTCTCGGCGTCCACACAGGATCCGGCGGGCGGGCGTATCGAACGCGCGGCGGGCTCGCGAAAGCCCACCGGCGTTCTCGTCGACCGGGCGAGCGGCCTTGTCGAGGCGGTGCTGCCCGCACCGCGAGCGGAGGATCGGGATCTGGCGCTGGCAAAGGCCCAGGAAATTCTCATAGCTATGGGCGTCACCTCTGTCGCCGACATGGGCACGACGATCGAGGACTGGCAGGCGATGCGCCGCGCGGGCGACCTCGGTCGGTTGCGGATACGCATCATGTCCTATGCCGCCGGGCCCGAGGCGATGACGCTGATCGGCGGTCCCGGGCCGACCCCTTGGCTTTACGAAGATCGATTGCGACTCAATGGGGTCAAGCTCTATCTGGATGGCGCGCTCGGATCGCGCGGGGCTTGGCTCAAGCAATCCTATGCCGACGATCCCGGCAATACCGGCCTGCCGCTGATGACCGGCGATCAATTGCGCAATGTTATGAGCCGCGCCGCGCTCGACCGGTTCCAGGTCGCGGTCCACGCGATCGGCGATGCCGCCAATGCCGAGGTTCTCTCTGCAAT
>JAIVHR010000144.1 GCA_020200935.1 Sphingomonadales bacterium | reverse complement strand
CTTCAGGGGAGGGGCGTAGGGGTGGGGTAGAGACGGCAAGGGCTCGATGCCCTTGTCGGCTCTTGGTGCACAACGACACGACAACGGATTCACGCTCGCTTCCGCTCGCTCTATACCCACCCCAACCCCTCCCTTGAAAGGGAGGGGCTTTTCAATTCAAGGAATCCCCAGCAGCTTGTGTGTCTGCAAGGTCAGCCGCCATTCGGGATGCGCGCGGACATAATCGATCGCCGCCGCGCGCACCGCCTCGGCTTGCTCGCAATCCATCGGCTGTATCAGGAAATGATCGAAATCCCAGCCGCGCAGCGCCCGCGGGTCGATATCCTCCTGCGGCCAGACGAGCTTCAATTCGTCGCCCGATCGCTGGACCACTTCGCTGCCGGATTTCGGGCTGACGCAGAGCCAGTCGATGCCGTCGGGCGCGGCAATCGTCCCGTTCGATTCGACGGCGATCTCGAAGCCCTCGCCATGCAGCGCGTCGATCAGCGGCGCATCGAGCTGGAGCAGCGGCTCGCCCCCGGTGCAGACGATATAGGCTTGCGCGCGGTCGGGGCCCCATAGATCGCCGGCCCTGGCGGCCAGCGCCGCCGCCTCGTAGCGCCCGCCATTCTCGCCGTCGGTGCCAATGAAATCGGTGTCGCAGAAGGAGCAGACGGCGCTTTCCCGATCGGCCTCGCGCCCGCTCCACAGGTTGCAGCCGGCAAAGCGCAGGAACACCGCGCGGCGCCCGGCCTGCATCCCCTCGCCCTGCAGGGTCGGGAAGATTTCCTTGACGGCGTAGCTCACGCTGCAGGCTCGGCGGCATAGAGGGTCGGATCCGAAAGCCCCGCCTCGGCGAAGCCCTTGCGGCGCAGCCGGCAGCTATCGCATTCGCCGCAATGCAGCCCGCCCGGCGTCGGATCATAGCAGGACCAGCTCATTCCGGCATCGAGCCCGAGCCGATCGGCCTCGGCGGCGATGTCGGCCTTGGTCATCTCCATCAGCGGCGCGTGGATCGTGAAGCGAGCGCCCTCGGCGCCGGCCTTGGTGGCGCGGTCGGCCATCGTCTCGAAAGCCTCGATGAAGGCAGGACGGCAATCGGGATAACCCGAATAATCGAGCGCATTGACGCCGATGAAGATGTCGCGCGCGCCGCGCGCCTCGGCCAAGCCCAGGCACAGCGAGAGGAAGATCGTGTTGCGCGCCGGGACGTAGGTGATCGGAATGCCCTCGCCGACGCCCTGCTTGGGCACATCGATATCGGCGGTCAGCGCCGAGCCGCCGAAGCGCGAGAGATCGAGCGGGAGGACGATATGCTCGTCGGCCTCGAGCGCCCTGGCGACGCGCGCGGCGGCTTCGAGCTCGATCCGGTGGCGCTGATTGTAATCGATGGTCAGCGCGAGCAGCCGGAAACCTTGCTCGCGCGCCAGTCCGCCCGCGACCATCGAATCGAGCCCGCCCGAAATCAGGGCGACCGCCAGCC
>JAIVHR010000028.1 GCA_020200935.1 Sphingomonadales bacterium | reverse complement strand
CGAGCCCGGCGAGCGCAAATGGATCGCCGAGGAAGACCGGACTTCCGGGCCCAAGCCGGCGCGCGGCGGCGGCACGCTCTTCGAGCGGATGTCGAGCATCGCGCGCGGCGCGGCGAAGGTCGAGGACGGGGACAAGAAGGCGGCATCGGGCGGCGGCGACGATTCGCTCGATATCCCGCGCTTCCTCAACCGGCAGAATAATCAGTAGCCGGCAGGGCGGCCGCGCCGGTTTGGCCGGCCGCCCCTCCGGTTCGTCCGTCCCTTGCACCGGCCCATCGTGGCGCGTGGCCGATTCCGCTGGGCGTCCGCCGATCGCCGTCGCTATGTAGGCGGCGATGGTAAAAGGTATGAAATTCCGCCTGCTCGCCGGCATGGCGCTGCCGCTGGGCATCGCCGGCCTGATAGCGCCGGCGCAGGCGCAGTCCGATCCGTTCCCCTTCCTGAATCGCGGCAATGCCGCCACGGCGCCGTCGGCCTCGCTCGGACAGAATCTGCGCCGTCTGGCGAACAATCCCAACGATGTCAGCGCGCTGATCGGCGCCGGGCGCGCGGCGCTCGCGCTCGACGATGCCGAGGCGGCGCTCGGTTTTTACGTGCGCGCCGACGAGATCAGCCCGCGCAACGGCCAGGTCAAGGCCGGGCTCGGCGCGGCGCTGGTGCGGCTCGAACGCCCGCTCGAAGCGATGCAGCGCTTCCGCGAGGCCGAGCAATATGGCGCCCCGCGCGCCGATTTCGCCGCCGATCGCGGTTTCGCGCTCGACCTGCTCGGCGATCCGCACCGCGCCCAGGCCGATTATCGCTTCGCGCTCGAACGTCGCAACGATCCCGTGCTGGTCAAACGGCTTGCCGTGAGCCTGGCGATCACCGGCGACCAGGCCGGCGCGCTCGCCGTGCTCGATCCGCTGCTCGCCGCGCAGGATCGGACGGCCTGGCGCACGCGCGCCTTCATCATCGCGCTGACCGGGGAGGTGCGCGATGCGGTCGAGGCAGCGGCGATCGTGCTGACGCATCGCGAACTCGAAATATTGACCCCCTATCTCGGCCGGCTGTCGGGCCTCAATGCGGCGGGCAAGGCGCAGGCCGTGCATTTCGGCAATTTTCCCGATTACGGCACCGGACCGACTTACGCCCTGGCCGATTTTCCCGAGATCGCCAGCGCCGGTACGCCGGGCGAAGGGCTCGTTCCGCGCGGCGATACGCTCGGCGAAAGCAGCGAGGGCGAACGGCGTCGTATCAGCCGCCGCGAACAGCGGCGCCTCCAGCGCGAGCGGGAAGCCGAGGAACGCCGCGCCCGCCGCTCGGTGAGTTCAAGGCGGCGCCCCGGCCGCACCGAGCCGACCGAGCTGGCCCAGGCCGAAACCGTCGCTCCCGCGCCATCGCCACCTTCGCCGCCACCTCCTGCTCCACCGCCGCCGCCTCCGCCTCCGCCTCCCGCACCGGCACCCACTCCGGCTCCGCCCAGCCCGGCACCCGCATCCGGGCCCGAAAATCTGCTGCCGGCCGGAGATACCCGGCCGGTGGTACCGGCTACGCGCCCCGTGCAGCTGGCAGTCGCACCCTCTCCGCCCGAAGACATTCCCGCCAGCGGCGGCGGGAACGAGGAAGCGGTAACACCGGGCTTTTCGACCGCCGCCGCTGAGCCCGCGCCTGAAGACACCTCGATCCGCGATCTCGGCCTGTCGACAAGCAACTTCTCGCTCGCCGATTTGCGAACCGAGCTGCGGGAACGCGCCGCCGCCGAACTGGCAGCCCAACAATCCGCACCCGAACCGCGTGTCGACACCCGAGCCGCATCGCAACCGGCTCCTCCTCCTCCGCCGCCGCCCGCCACACCCGCGCAACCGGCGCGCGAATGGGTGCAGCTCGCCACCGGGCCGACCCAGGACGGATTGCGCTTCACCTACCGCCAGCTCGCCCGCGAAAATGCCGTCTTTGCCGACCGGGACGGCTGGTATGCGCCCTACGGCCAGACCAACCGGTTGCTCGTCGGGCCGTTCGAAAATGCCGCCGAGGCACAGCAATTCATGAACGCCCTGCGCGCGGCGGGATCCGACGCCTTTCGCTGGCGCAGCTCCGCTGGCGAGGACATCACCCGGCTCTATCCCGAGGGCCGGTCGCCGCAGCCGGAGGCCGGTGCGCGGCAACCGGGAGAGGCGGCGGCGCAATCCGCCTCGAACGCCAATCCGGCGCGGCACTGGGTGCAGATCGGCATCGGCCGGCAGCATGACGCATTGCGCTTCACCTATCGCCAATATGCGCGCCGCGCTCCGCAAGCCTTTCAGGGCAAGCGCGGCTGGTGGACGAGCTGGGGCCAGACCAACCGGCTGCTGGTCGGGCCGTTCGACAGCGCGGCGGCGGCCCGGAATTTTCGCGACGCCATCGAAGAGGAGGGGGAGATCGACGGCTTGCTCTTCACCAGCGAGGCCGGCCAGACGATCGAACCGCTGCCGGGACGGTGAGCCGGGCATCCTTCGCCGCCGATCCGGCGCGGAGCCGGGGCCGCCTGCATGACGAGCGGCGCGGCGAAACGCGCAATGAAACCAGAGGCCCGCGCGATGCCTTCCAGCGCGATCGCGACCGGATCATCCATTCGGTCGCCTTTCGCCGGTTGCGCGGCAAGACGCAGGTCTTCGTCGCCCCCGACGGCGATCATTTTCGAGTGCGGCTGACCCACAGCCTCGAAGTCGCGCAGATCGGCCGTACGATGGCCCGCGCGCTCGGCCTCAACGAGGACCTGACCGAGGCGCTTTGCCTCGCGCACGATATCGGCCATCCCCCCTTCGGCCATGCCGGTGAGGAGGCGCTCGAAGAAGCGCTCGCACCGCATGGCGGTTTCGATCACAATGCGCAGACGCTCCGCCTGTTGACCAGGCTCGAATCGCCCTATCCCCGCTTCGCTGGTTTGAACCTGACCTGGGAGACGCTCGAAGGGCTCGCCAAGCATAACGGGCCGGTGGCCGAACCGGGCTGGGCACTGGCCGAGGCCGATGCGGAATTTCCACTGGATCTCGCCAGCTGGCCGGGACTGGAAGCGCAAATCTCGGCGCTGGCCGACGACATCGCCTACGACAATCACGATGTCGATGACGGGCTGCGCGCGGGACTGTTCGATCTCGATGCGCTGCTGGCGGTTCCCGTCGCTGCCGAAGCCTGGGGCCGTGTACAGGAACGATTTCCCGACCAGGCGACCGCGTCATTGCTGCCCGAGCTCATTCGCGAGCAGATCGGGATGATGGTTGGCGATGTGCTTGAAGAGACGCGCCGTCGCATCGCCGAGGCAAGCCCCGAAGACATTTCCGATATCCGCGAGGCGGGCCGCCCGTTGGCTGGATTTTCGGCCGAAATGGCGGCCGGGGAACGCGAACTCAAACGCTTTCTCTATGCGCATATGTACGGGCATCGGGCGGTGGCGGATCTTTCCGAGGCCTGTAAATCGATTGTCGCCGGGCTGTTTGCGGCCTATGAGGCCGATCCGCGCGCGCTTCCCGACGATTGGCGGGCGAATTTGCCGTCCGAATATCCGGCCCGCGCGCGCCACATCGCCGATTTCCTCGCCGGGATGACCGACCTTTATGCGATACGCGCCTATCGCCGGCTCATAGGACCGACCGATCTGCCCGACGGATTCTGAGGAAATTTTGCGACATTCGCGGGTTATGGATGCGTTCAGCTCCGGTTTCGCCGGGATCGGCTAGCTCCGCTGCGCAGCGAAAGGATATCAAGGGAACCGCCATGTCGCGTTCGGCCATCGCCCTCAATCGATTTGGACTCGGCGCCCGTCTCGAAGACCGGCCGCCCGACGACCCCGAAGCATGGCTGCGCGCCCAGTTCGATCGCTATGAAGTCCGGCCGGCTCCGATCGCCGCCGCGCCGGGGCGCGATGCGGTGGTCGATAATCTCGCCGGCAGCATAGAGGCAATGCGCAATGTGGGGCGCAACTCGGAGAACACCGAGGGCATGGCCGCGAGCGAAGCCGGAATGACCGGAAGGGCCATCCGGCGCACCGTGCGCCGTGCGGCGCGCGACTATTATGCCGAGATGGTCGCGGCGCGGACCAATGCCGCGCTGATCACGCCGACGCCATTTCTCGAGCGGCTGGTGCATTTCTGGTCCAACCATTTCGCCGTATCGGCCAACGATCTGATGGTGGTCGGGCTCGCCGGCT
This sequence comes from Sphingomonadales bacterium, assembly GCA_020200935.1. Classification (GTDB taxonomy): domain Bacteria; phylum Pseudomonadota; class Alphaproteobacteria; order Sphingomonadales; family Sphingomonadaceae; genus Parasphingopyxis. The sequence goes on along the minus strand of JAIVHR010000028.1, from coordinate 1,887 downwards.
TGCTCGAATTCGATGTCGTCCGTCCTCATCTGCTCGGCCGGTTCGAGGACTTGTTGCTCGCCGCCGAACGGCACCCGGCGATGCTTTTCTATCTCGATCAGGTGCAGTCGATGGGCCCAGGCTCGCTGGCCGCGACCCGCGCCGCGCGTCGCCGGCCCGACGGTCCGCGGCGCGGTCTCAACGAAAATCTTGCCCGCGAAATCCTCGAGCTGCACACGCTCGGCGCCGATGGCGGCTACAGCCAGGCCGATGTCACCGAATTCGCCCGCGCACTGACCGGATGGTCGGCGCATGGCATCATTCGCCAGCATCGCATCGCCCGCTTCCTCGATGCCGACGGCGAACCGGGCAGCTTCGCGTTCGCCTCCGCGCTGCACGAGCCGGGAGCGCGGCAGGTACTCGGCCGGCGCTACGAGGAGGGCGGCGAGGAGCAGGGCCGGGCGATTCTCGCCGATCTCGCCCGCCATCCTTCCACCGCGCGCCATCTGGCGACCAAGCTCGCGCGCCATTTCGCCGGCGACGAGCCGCCGCGGACGCTCGTCGACCGGCTAGACCGCGCCTATCAGGCAAGCGACGGCGATCTTGCGGCCGTCTATCGCGCGCTGATCGAATCGCCCGAAGCCTGGGTCGAGCAGCCGGTCAAATTCCGCTCGCCCTCGGATTGGCTGCTCGCCGCCTTCCGCGCGACAGGCACGCGCGAACTCGAACCGGCCGTTGCGGTGGCGACACCGACGCAGCTCGGCCAGCCGGTCTGGCGGCCGGGATCGCCGGCCGGTTTCGACGATTTGTCGGCGCGCTGGGCCGGGCCCGATGCGCTGGTTCGCCGGGTCGAGCTGGCCGGCCAGATCGCGCGCCAAGCCGGCGACCGGATCGATCCGCGCGCGCTCGCGCCGCGCTTGTTTCCGGGCCAGCTCAGCGAATCGACCGCCCGATCGATTGCCGGTTCGGAAAGCGAGAGTCAGGGGCTTGCCCTGCTGCTCGTGTCGCCCGAGTTCCAGCGGAGATGACCATGTTCAATCGTCGTATCTTTCTCGCCAACATGGCCGCCGGCGGCGTACTGCTGACCGCCGCGCCGCAATTCGCCTTCGCCCGCGCCGAAACCGATCGGCGGCTGGTGATGATCATTCAGCGCGGCGCCGCCGACGGGCTGGCCACGGTGATCCCTACCGGCGATCCCCAATTTGCCGCCCAGCGCCGCGATTTCGCCGCCGAGGCAGACCAGGCGCTGCGTCTCGATGGTGATTTCAAGCTCCATCCGGCGCTTGCCGAAACCAAGCGGCTCTATGACGCGCGCCAGGCGCTGTTCGCCCATGCGGTCGCCTCGCCCTATCGCGAGAGATCGCATTTCGATGGGCAGAATGTGCTCGAGACCGGCGGCAGGCTACCCTATCGGATCAGCGACGGCTGGCTCAACCGGCTGCTCGGCCTGCTGCCCGGAGCCGATATGAATGCGATCGCGCTGGCGGCGACGGTCCCGGTTATCCTGCGCGGCAGCGAACCTGCGTCCAATTACGCGCCCTCGGCGCTGCCCGACGCCAATGCCGACCTGCTCGAACGGGTCGGCAGCATGTATGAGAGCGACGCGATGCTCCATGCGCTCTGGGATCAGGCGATGGAGACCGAGGAGATGGCTGGCGACATCGCCACTCGCCAGCGGATCAACTCGGCCGAGATGGGCACGCTCGCCGCGCGGCTGATGTCCGGCCCAGACGGCGCGCGGCTGATGGTGATCGAGACCGGTGGCTGGGATACGCACATCAACCAGACCAACCGGCTGGCCGCCGAGCTGCGCGGTCTCGACGCGGGCATCGCCGCTTTGCGCGACGGGCTCGGCAGTGCCTGGGACGACACGCTCGTCATCGTCGCCACCGAATTCGGCCGCACCGT
>JAIVHR010000143.1 GCA_020200935.1 Sphingomonadales bacterium | reverse complement strand
GAACTCTTACAGCCGCTCCAACACATCCCTCGCGAACGCACTCAGCGAATCGTCGCGCGCGCCCATCACCACGATCCGGTCGCCGGGGCGCGCCAGCTCGACGAGGCGGTCGCCGCAAGCAGCGCGCTCGGCGATATGTTCGGCATGGCGCTCGGCATCCTCGACGCCGGCGACGATCGCCTCGCTGCCGACGCTGCGGTCGGTGGTGCCGCCGAAATAGACCGGATCGCAGAGGATCAGAATGTCTTCCCCGGCAAGATTCCCGACGAAGCTCGCGATCAGCTCGTTGCCCATCTGCCGGAGCGGGCCATAGCCATGCGGCTGGAAGAAGACGAGCAGCCGGCCCGGAAAGGCGTGCAAAGTCTTCAGCGTCGCCGCCACCTTGTCGGGATTGTGGCCGAAATCGTCGATCACGCTCACGCCGCCCCGCTCGCCGAGTATATCGAAACGGCGGCCTAGCCCGGCAAAGCCGCCGACCGCCTCGACCGCGTCCGCCAGCGGGATCGCGACCGCGCGCGCCGCGGCGATCGCCGCCAGCGCATTGGCGACATTGTGCCGGCCCGGCACCCTGAGCGTCGCGCGCAGCCCCTCGCCATGCGCCTCGCGCACCGTGAAGCTCACCGATGTCGGCGCTTCCTCGATATCGCGCGCCCGAAGTTCGGCCTGCTGTTCGCCGAGCGAAAAGCGATAGAGCTTGTCGCTGTCGACGATGCTCGCCAGCCGGCGGCATTCGGCATCGTCGGCATTGACGATCGCCACCCGCGCCTTGGCGAGGAAATCGCCGAACAGCAGGCGCAGCTCCTCCATCGATTTGTGATCGAGCGAGACATTGTTGAGGATCGCGATATCGGGCTCGAACAGTATGATCGAGCCGTCGCTCTCGTCGATCTCGCTGACGAAGGCGGAGCCGTCGCCGCCGACGGCGCTGGCCCAGGGCGCGTCGGCGTCGGCGAAATTCTTCATCACCGCGCCGTTGACGATGGTCGGCGCGCAGCCGCGGGCATGGAGGATCCAGCCGGTCATCCCCGTCACCGTCGATTTGCCGCTGGTGCCGGCGACGCCGATGCCGTTCTCGGCCGCGTTGAAGAGCGAGGCGAGCAATTCGGGGCGGGTCTTTCTTTCGAGGCCGAGCTCCTTCGCCTTGCGGATATCGGGCACATTATCCTCGACCGCCGCCGAAGCGACGAGGATCTGGCCGGGCCGGAGGCCGCTGCCGTCCTGCGGATAGAGATCGATGCCTTGCGCGGCGAGCCAGCCGAATTTCGCTTCGGTCCGCCCCTGATCGAGCGCGCGGTCCGAGCCTGCCACTTCGGCGCCCGAGGCGCGGATGATGCTGGCCAGCGGCAGCATCCCGCTTCCGCCGATGCCGCAAAAGAAATAGGAGGGCGCATCGTCCATCCCGCTTCGCTATGAGGGATGGCGCATTTTGCAAACCCCCCGGGAGGCCCCTGTTGCGAAAAACCGTCCGGATCGGCATCGCCGCCACCGCCTCGCCC
>JAIVHR010000198.1 GCA_020200935.1 Sphingomonadales bacterium | reverse complement strand
GCGCCCTCGGCCTCGATCCGCGAGATCTCGCCGCTCTTTGTGTCCTTGAGATCGAGCGCGACGAGTCCCTCGGGATCGCCGTCGCCCACAAACTTATCCACAGTCTTGTCCCACAGCACGCTGATCTTGGGATGGGCGAACAGCCGATCCTGCAGCACCTTTTCGGCGCGCAATTCGTCGCGGCGGTGGATCAAGGTGACGTCGTCGCTGTGGTTGGTCAGATAGAGCGCCTCCTCGACAGCGGTGTTGCCGCCGCCGATCACCGCCACCTTCTTGCCGCGAAAGAAGAAGCCGTCGCAGGTCGCGCAGGCCGAGATCCCCTTGCCGCGCAGCGCCGTCTCGCTCTCGATGCCGAGCCAGCGCGCCTGGGCGCCGGTGGCGATCACCAGCGTGTCGCCGACATATTCGGTGCCGCCGTCGCCGGTCATGCGAAACGGCCGCTGCGCCAGATCTACTTGGGTGATGCTGTCCCAGACCAGCTTGGCGCCGCAGCTTTCGGCTTGTTTCTGCATCTGCTCCATCAGCCAGGGGCCCTGGACGATATCGGCGAAGCCCGGATAATTCTCGACGTCGGTGGTCGTCATCAGCTGGCCGCCCGGCTCGATTCCCTGGATGACGATCGGTTCGAGCCCGGCGCGCGCGCCGTAAATTGCTGCCGACAGCCCGGCCGGGCCGGAGCCGAGGATGAGCATTCTGCTACGCTGCTGTTCGTGCATGGAAGGGCTTTCGCGCTACTGGATCGTTCGGGGTCAGATGGGGCGGCCGGCGCCGCGCCGCAATCCCCTCGGGAATGACTTTGTCGGCCGATGCGGCAGGATGGTTGGTAGCGGAGGAGGGACTCGAACCCCCGACACATGGATTATGATTCCACTGCTCTAACCAGCTGAGCTACTCCGCCACATTTCCGGTGATGCCATATGCCGCGGCCGGGCGTGCGGGGCCTATAGCAGCGCGGCCGGACCGGTCAACCTCGAAGGAACCCGGCGGCCCGACCGTCGTTGATTGGGCCATGAACGCAGAAACTCCCGAGCCCGAGATGGAACTCGAAACCCCGCTCGACACGATCTGTCGACTCATCGTCCGCGCGCGCGAATGGGAAGCGCAGGTCCCTTCGGCCGATCCCGACGAAGTCGATGACGACGAACCGGTCCAGACCGACGATCAATATGACGCGATGATCGACGGGAAGAACAGCTCGGTCGAGGACGAAATCGAGGGCCTGCTCGACGATCTCGCCGAGGACGAACTCTATGAAATGCTGGCGCTCGCCTGGGTCGGCCGCGGCACCTTCGAGCCCGCCGACTGGGACGATGCAATCGAAGCCGCCGCCGATGGCGAGAGCGAGGACGCGATCGCGCAGCTGATGGATATGCCGATGCTCGCCGCCTATCTCGACGCCGGGCTCGCCGCCTTCGATCTGAGCTGCGAGGGCGTCGGACAGCTCGATTAGCCGCGAAAGGGATGACGCGAGTGCGGCTCCCACGGGCCGCCGCGATAGGCCCAGGCTGCAAGACCAGCGATGGCGAGTGGGCGGGCTTCAAATTCCGCCGACAATCGGCGATGCAGCGCCTTGGCCTCGCCGGGATCGACCTTGTTCTGGATCGTTACATGCGGCCGCCAGCCATGCTGGTCCTGCGGCGTCAGCATGCCGGCAAAGGCATCGGCCAGCGATGCGCGCATGTCCTCCAGCTCCGGGCTGCGCAAGGCAAAGGCGACGCCCCTCGCCTGCAGCATAACGCGCTCGATCGAGGCTTGCGGCCTCGGTCCGCGCGCAATCCCGGCGAGTCGCCGGCGAATCTCGGCGTCGAGCGAGGGCGGCAAGTGGTGGAACAAGGTCAGATGCGCCGGCACGAGATTGCGTTCGGGCGGAAAATGCGCCCGGCGCAAGCCGTCGAGCCAGGCGAAATCCGCTTCGCCGAACAATGCGGTGACGACGATCGGCGCATTCATCGGGCTATCCCCGACCGGTTGAAGGCGCCGGGCCGGTCGATATCGATGATGCAGCATCGGGATGCGCCGACTCCCCGGGCCGAGGCCGGATCGAACGGCGCCCTCCCCTGCCCGATCCTGGCCAGCGCCCTCGCCGGATAACACAGCAGCACCGGATGGCCGGGCTGGCCGCGCCAGACCGGCCGCACGGCGTAGGTTCCCGAGGTTGCCCGATTGGCGAGCCGGCGAACCAGCCACGGTGCGACGAACGGCATGTCGGCGAGAAACACGATCGCTTCGGTTTCGCGCCGGCGCAGCTTCCGCAGCGCGGCGGCGAGGCTGTCGCGCCGGCTGCTGCTGGACACCGCATCGACGATGGCAACCCGCGGGTTGCCGAAAGCGCGGGCACAGCGCGCGACGCGCGGATCGGCCCCGGCAACCAGCAGAACGCGGCCGACCGGCGCCGCGCAGGCGGCGGTCAGCGCATGGTGCATCAGCGGGCTCCCGCGATAATTGACCAGCAGCTTGTTGACGGCTCCGAAACGACGCGAGCGCCCGGCAGCCAGCACGATAGCCGCGCGCAACTAGATCTCGACCTGGCTGCCGAGCTCGACCACGCGATTGGCGGGCAGGCGGAAGAACAGCATCGCGCTCTCGGCGTTGCGCAGCATCCAGGCGAAGGTCTTTTCGCGCCACGGCGACATTTGCGAGTGGGCGGCGCCGCGCAATGTCTGGCGGGCGAGGAAGAAGCTCGTATCCATCATCCGGAAGGGCGGCCCGGCCTCGGTGATCCTTTCGAGCGCGACCGGCACGTTGGTGTCCTGCATGAAGCCGTAGCGCAGGATGATCCGATAAAAGCCGGCGCCGAGTTCCTCGATATGGGCGCGCTCCTCGTCGGGCACATAGGGCTGGTCGAGGATCGAGACGGTCAGCAGCACGAGCCGTTCATGCAGCACCTTATTGTGCTTGAGATTGTGGAGCAGCGCATGCGGCACGCCTTCGGGCGAGGTGGTCATGAAGACCGCCGTCCCCTGCACTCGGGTCGCTTGGCCGGCCGCCGACTTGATGAACACCTGCACCGGCATCGCCGCCTCGCGCATCCGCCCCAGGATCAGCGCGCGGCCCTTGGCCCAGGTGGTCAGCAGGATCGAGATGGCAAGGCCGACGGCAAGCGGGAACCAGCCGCCATCGGGTATCTTGGTGAGATTGGCGGCGAAGAAGAGGCCGTCGACGACGAAGAACAGCGCGACGAGCAATCCGGCCCACAATTTCGGCCACTTCCAGAAGCCGAAGAGCAGCACGGTCACCAGGCAGGTATCGATCAGCATCGCGCCGGTCACCGCCACGCCGTAGGCCGCGGTCAGATTCGAGGAAGACTTGAAGAACAGCACCAGCAGGATCACCGCGATCATCAACGCCCAGTTGACCAGCGGGATATAGATCTGGCCGATCGTCGAGGCGCTGGTATGGAGGATCCGCAGGCGCGGCATGAAGCCGAGCTGGATCGCCTGCTGGGTCACCGAGAAGGCGCCCGAAATGACCGCCTGACTGGCGATGATCGCGGCCAGCGTGGCGACGATCAGCAGCGGCAGGTGAAAGCCGTCCGGCGCAAGCAGGAAAAAGGGGTTTTCGAGCGCCTCGCGGCCCACTCGCATGGTCAGCGCCCCCTGCCCGAGATAGTTGAGCATCAGCGCCGGCAGCACGAAGACGAGCCAGGACAGGCCAATCGGCTTGCGGCCGAAATGGCCCATATCGGCATAGAGCGCCTCGGCACCGGTCACCGCCAGCACCACGGCGCCGAGCGCCAGGAACGCCGCGACCGGCTCGATGAAAGCGAAATTGAGCGCATGGTGCGGGCTCAGCGCGAAGAGGATTTCGGGCGTCTGGGCGATGCTCATGATGCCGAGCACCGAGATGACGAAGAAATAGAACAGCATGATCGGCCCGAAAAAGGCGCCGACCCGCGCCGTCCCGCTGCGCTGGATCAGGAACAGACCGACGAGGATGAACAAAGCGATCGGAATGATGAAGCCGCTCAGCGCCGGATTGACCACCGTCAGCCCCTCGACCGCGCCGAGCACCGAGACCGCCGGCGTGATCATGCTGTCGCCGTAAAACAGGGCAGTGGCGAAGATGGCGAGGATGATGATGCCGCCCGACCATCGCCGCACCGCCTTCCTGCCGCCCATCAGCGCGAGCAGCGCCAGGCTGCCGCCCTCGCCGCGATTATCGGCGCGCATGATGATCAGCAGATATTTGATCGAGACGACAAGCATCATCGACCAGAAGACGAGGCTCAGCACTCCGTAGATATGCAGCGGCGCGAGCGACAGCGGATGGTGGCCGGCGAAGGCCTCACGAAAGGCATAGAGCGGGCTGGTGCCGATATCGCCGAAGACCACCCCCATCGCGCCGAGCGCGAGCTTCGCGGTCGCGCCCTCGCGCGTCGGCGGACCCTGCGGAATACCGGGCGGAATGCTGGCGGAGGTTTGGGTCATCGTTGCCGAATGCGGCCTTTTGTTGAGCCTGTTTGCGGCGCGCCGCTGTTTTTACTGGGCGGCTCGCGCAAGCGGCGCGAACTATCACCTAAATTTGCGCGCGGCAATGGAGGACAAGCGGCATTTGTCCCGCTATAGGGCGCTCCACCCCACGGGGTTGTTCGCATTTTTTCAGGAGGCTGGAATGCGCGTCGGCGTTCCCAAGGAAATCAAGAATCACGAATATCGCGTCGGGCTGACCCCCGATTCGGCGTTCGATGTCATCCAGAACGGCCATGAGGTCATCGTCGAGACGCAGGCCGGATCGGGAATCGACTTTTCCGACGATGCCTACCGCCGCGTCGGCGCGACGATCGTCGATACGGCGCCCGACGTCTTCGCCCGGTCCGACATGATCGTGAAGGTCAAGGAACCGCAGCAGCAGGAGATCGCACTGCTCGAGGACCGCCACATCCTCTTCACCTATCTCCATCTCGCCGCCGACAAGCCGCAGGCCGAGGGGCTGATGGCCTCGGGCGCCACGGCGATCGCCTATGAGACGGTGACCTCGCCCAATCGTTCGCTGCCGCTGCTGATGCCGATGAGCGAGGTCGCGGGTCGCATGTCGGTTCAGGCCGGCGCGCACTATCTCGAAAAGGAGCCGGGCGGACGCGGCATCCTGCTCGGCGGCGTGCCGGGTGTGCCGCCGGGCAAGGTCGTCATCATCGGCGGCGGCGTCGCCGGGCTGAACGCGGCGCAGATGGCGGTCGGCCTGCGTGCCGACGTCACGATCTACGACATTTCGAACGATCGCCTGGCGATGCTCGACACCCATTTCGGCAACAAGATCAAGACCGGCTACGCCTCGCAGGCGGCGATCGGCGATGCGGTGAAGGCCGCGCATCTGGTGATCGGCGCGGTGCTGGTGCCCGGCGCGGCGGCGCCCAAGCTCGTCACCCGCGAGATGCTGAAGACGATGAAGCGCGGATCGGTCGTCGTCGACATCGCGATCGACCAGGGCGGCTGTTTCGAAACTTCGCGGGCGACGACGCATGACGATCCGGTCTATGTCGAGGAAGGCATCATCCATTATTGCGTCGCCAACATGCCGGGCGCCGTCGCGCGCACCTCGACCTTCGCGCTCAACAACGCGACCTTGCCCTATGTGCTGCAACTCGCGAACAAGGGCGTCGACCAGGCACTGGCCGACAATGAGCATCTCGCCGGCGGCCTCAACGTGTCCGACGGCAAGATCCGTCACGAAGCCGTCGCCGAAGCGCTCGATCTGCCTCTGAACTGATTTCTTCTCCCAGGGGGAGAAGGATACGGAGACTTGCGAGCTTGCTCGCTAGGCGGAGTTGGATGAGGGGTTCCGCGCTCTCGATAGGTCCGAACCCCTCACCCAACCCTCTCCCTATGGGAGAGGGCTCTCGAGCTCCTGTTCGGCAGCCGTCTCTTCCACTTGCCCGCCCCCCTCCGCCGGCATCCCCAGCGCGCGCCGGACATCGGCGAGCCGAAGCGCGAGATCGGCGCGGTAGGGAGCGTCCTCGGGCGTACGGGCGAGGAGATCGGACCAGGTCTGCTCGGCCTCGTCGAGCCGCCCCGCCTGGGAATGCTCTCGATGCCGAGCCGAACAATCCCGATCTCTGGGTGGGGCTCGGCAACGCGCTGCTGCTTCATGGCGAGGGACGGATGAACCCGGCCGCCAACCTTGCCTTCGAACGCGCCGCGCGGAACCCGGCCAACCGCCAGAGCCAGAACAGCACGAGCGCGATAAGCAGGAGCGCGGCGATCCAGCCCATCAGCGCTTCTTCCCGAACCGAAAACGCCGCCGCGCGAGCCAGAGCCCGGCGCCGAGAAGAAGCAGCGGCAGCAGCCAGAGCGGCCAGGTGACCGCATCGAAGGGCGGCTCATAGGTGATCCAGCGGCCATAGCGATCGATCAGCCAGTCGCGGATCGCGTCGGGCTCCTCGCCGGCGGCGATCCGGCGCCGCACCATCGCCCGCATGTCGGCCGCCATGTCGGCGTCCGAATCGGCGATCGACTGACCCTGGCAGACGAGGCAGCGCAGCGATTCCATCAATTCCCTCGCCTCGGCTTCCTGTGCCGGGTCGGGCAGTTGCGTGTTCGCCCATTCGGCCTCGGGAAGGCGGGACTGGGCTTGAAGAGGCGAGGTGACACCGATTGCGGCGAAGAACAGTGCTCCTGCGAAAGCAGGAGCCCGGAGCATCGGGCGATGGCGCTGGCGACCCTGGGTTCCTGCCTTCGCAGGCACACGAATCGGGGGTTTTGCCGCAATCACCGCGCCTCCTCCAGCGCCTGGAGGATCGCCGGCACGTCCTCGGGGCGAATGTCGCCGATATGCTGGTGGGTGATCACGCCGTCGGCATCGACGACGAAGCTTTCGGGGACGCCCGACGAGCCGAAGGCGAGCATCGCGCGGCTGTCATCGTCGGCGCCGATCCGCTGATAGGGATTGCCCCAGCGACCGAGAAAGGCGGCGACATCCTCGGGCCGGTCGCGGATCGCGATCGCGTCGATCGGCACGCCGGCCTCGGCGAGCTGCATCAGCTGCGGCGCCTCGGCGATGCAGGGCACGCACCAGCTGGCGAAGAGGTTGACCAGCCGCGGCCCGTCGCCGCGCGCGAGATCGGCTGAGGAGAGTCCCGGCATGGCGGGGATCGCGGGTTCGAGCGCGAAGGGCGGCACCTGATCGCCGATCATCTGCGATTCGATCGCCCGCTGCTGCGGCGAATCATTGCCGAAATAGAGCGTGTAGGCGAAGATCCCGAAGAAGATCAGCGCGAAAGCCAACGGCACCCAGAGCACCAAGCGCCGCTTGTGGACCATCGTCGGATCTCCGGCAGGAGGCGGCGTCTCGCTCATGCGTATAGCTCGCGTTCGATGGCCCGACGTTCGCGGCGCACGCGGCCGATAAGGGCCAGCAAGCCGCCCAGCGCGATCAGCCCACCGCCGAGCCAGATCAGCGTGACGAAGGGCTTCCACCACAAGCGCAATTGCCAGCGCCCGCCGCCGCCATTGCCAAGCACGGTATAGAGCTGCCCGTCCCACGAGGTCAGGATCGCCGCCTCGCTGGTTTCGGTCTCGGGGGTCGGGAACATGCGCGATTGCGGGCGGAGAGTGCGCGCCGCCCGATCGCCGCGCGCCACCGTCAGTTTTGCTTCGACCGCCGTCCAGTTGGGCCCCGCGATCGGCTCGGTGCCGTCGAAGCGGACGGTATAGGGGCCGACCGCATGGCTTTCGCCCGGGCTCGAGGCGACTAGCACCTCCTCGGTGAAGGCGCTCTCGAAGGCCATGCCGGCGAGCGTCACGCCGACGCCGAAATGGGCGATCACCATGCCGTAGATGAAGAGCGGCGTACGGCGCAGATTGCGTTTCCAGAGCGGCGACAGGCTGGCTGCGGCGATGCCGGCCGCGAGCACCAGTCCGAGCGTCGGCAGGATGCCGATCGGGCTGGCGAACAGCACCAGCGCCGCCAGGGCCAGAGCCGTCATCAACAGCGGCACCGACAAACGCGAAACGAGCTTGCGCCAATCGTCGCGCCGCCAACGCAGCAACGGGCCGGCCGCCATCGCGGCGACCAGCAGCAGCGCCAGCGGCCCGGCGGTGGCGTTGAAATAAGGCGGGCCGATCGACAGCTGCTTGCCGCTAACCGCCTCGACGGCCAGCGGATAGAGCGTGCCGACCAGCACGATGCCGAGGATCGCCGAGAGCAGCAGGTTGTTGACGACCAGCGCGCCCTCGCGGCTGACCGGCTCGAATTGCGCGCCTTCGCGCACCGTCCCCACGCGCAACCCGAACAAAGTCAGCGCGCCGCCGATATAGAGCACCAGCAGCGCGAGGATGAAGCTGCCGCGCTGCGGATCGACGGCGAAGGCATGGACGCTGGTCAGGATGCCCGAGCGGACGAGGAAAGTGCCGATCATCGACATCGAAAAGGCGATCACCGCGAGCATCACCGTCCAGGCGCGCAAGCTGTCGCGCGTCGCGAGCACGGTCGCCGAATGCAGCAAAGCGGTGGCGGCGAGCCACGGCATCAGCGAGGCATTCTCGACCGGATCCCAGAACCACCAGCCGCCCCAGCCGAGTTCGTAATAGGCCCAGTAGCTGCCCGCCGCGATGCCGAGCGTCAGGAAGATCCAGCTGCCGAGCACCCAGGGCCGCATCGCGCGGGCGAACACCGCGTCGACATCGCGGGTGACGAGCGCGCCGACGGCGAAGGAGAAGGCGACCGACAGCCCGACATAGCCGAAATAAAGCGTCGGCGGATGGAAGGCGAGACCGGGATCCTGGAGCAGCGGGTTGAGCCCCTGCCCTTCGGGCGCGGGCGGGCTCTGGCGGGCGAAAGGGTTCGAGGCGAAGAGCAGAAAAGCGTAGAAGCCGAGCCCGATGACGGCCTGGGCGGTCAAAGTCGCGATCAGCGTGTTTTCCTTCAGGCGCCGCTCGAAGATCGCGACCAGCGCCCCCGATATCGCCATCACCGCGATCCACAGCAGCATCGAGCCTTCGTGATTTCCCCAGGTCCCGGCGAACTTGTAGAGCCAGGGCTTGGCCGAATGGCTGTTGCGCGCGACCAATTCGACCGAAAGGTCGGTACGCAGGAACAGCCAGATCAGCATCAGGAAGGCGATCGCGGTGAGGATGCCCTGGACGATCGCCACCGGCCGCACGGCGCGGCCGAGATCGGCCCGGCCGTTGCGCAGCGCCATGATACCGAACACCAGCTGCAGCGCGCAGAGCGCTGCGGCCAGCCACAGGGCGGCAAGTCCGGTCTCGGCGATCACGAGGCGCTATCGTCCGCTTGCGCCATATCCTCGAGCGGCGGCGGCATGTAATTCTCGTCATGCTTGGCGAGGATGTTGTCGGCGACGAAGACGCCGCGCGGATCGAAGGCGCCCTCGGCGACGACGCCCGAATTTTCCTGGAACAGATCGGGCGTGATGCCCGAGAAACGCACCGGTACGCTGGCGTCCCCGTCTTCCACGGTGAAGGTAATCGTGATCCCGTCGGGCAGCTGGCGAATCGAGCCGTCCTCGACCATGCCGCCGAGCCGGATGTTCTGCCCCGGCGGTACCGGTTCAAGCGCGAGTTCGGAGGGCGTGCGGAACAACGCCGCATTGTCGCGCAACCCTGCGAGCGCCAGGAAGCCGGCGCCGATCACGGCGGCGATGGCGATCAGCGCGAGGGTCAGCCGCTGATGCTTGGCCTTCATGCGCCGCGCTCCTGCCTCAACGCCGCGGCCTTGTGTTCGCGCGCGCGCATCGTCGCGAAGCTCCAGGCGGCGAGACCGAGCGTACCGAGCACGGTCAGCGCATAGGCGGCGATGATGAAGGGCCAGTGATCCATGCCGCCCCTCCTATGCCGCCGCCAGGCGCTTCAATCGCGCCTCGATCCGGATGTCGGCGATCAACCCGCGCATCCGCATCAGCACGATGGCGGCGAAGATCAGCGAAAAACCGAGTACCGCGATCGGCAGCGGCCAGAGGATGCTGCCGGCGATCGTCGAGCCCTGCAGCGTGATGCTCTGCGCCTGGTGGAGCGAATTCCACCAGGTCACCGAATAATGGATGATCGGCAGGTTGATCGCGCCGAGCACACCGAAAATCGCCGCCGCCCGACTCGTCGTCGCCCGCTCCTCGCTCGCCGCGGCGAGCGCGATATAGGCGAAATAGAGAAACAACAGCACCAGCATCGAGGTCAGCCGCCCGTCCCAGACCCACCAGGCGCCCCAGGTCGGCCGCCCCCAAATCGAGCCGGTGACGAGGCAGATCGCGGTGAACATCGCGCCCGGCGCGGCGACCGCGCGCCCGGCGATCCCGGCCAGCGGATGCCGCCAAACCAGCTGGACGACGCTGGCGACGAGGATCGCGCTCCAGCCCGCCATGCCGAGCCAGGCGGCCGGCACGTGGACATACATGATGCGCACGCTCTCGCCCTGCAGATAGTCGGCCGGCGTCATCGTCAGCCCGGCGAAGAGCGCGAAGCCGGCGATCGCCAGACCGGCCCAGAACAGCCACGGCGTCAGCGGCCGGGCGACCTTCAGGAAACGGGTGGGATTGGCGAACCGGTGCATTGCGCCGGAGCCTTAGCGTAGCATCGTCGGCGGGAAAAGCATAAGCAGGCGCGAAAGCATGCCGCGCCTCCGCTTCTTTCCGCCCGCCTCGGCCTTCCGGACCTCGCGCGCGGCGCCCAACGAGCGCCCGACACAGCGGCCGATGCTCGGGATCCTGTTTCGCCTCATCGCCGTTTCCTCGGTCGCGTTGATGGCGACGATGGTCAAGCTGGGCGGCGAAACCGGGCTCGAGACGGTCGAGATGATTTTCTGGCGCTTCGCTTTCGCGCTGCCGCCGACCTTGCTTTGGGTGTGGCTCGGGCCGGGGCTGGCGCGGCTCAGGCCGAACCGCATCCGCGCGCATTTCTGGCGCGCCGGGGTCGGGCTCTTCGCGATGTATATGGTCTATTGGTCGGTGACGCTGCTGCCGCTCGCCGAGGCGCTGACGATCGGCTTCGCCGCGCCGCTTTTCGCCACCGCGCTGTCGGCGCTGCTGCTCAAGGAGGCTGTCGGCATCTATCGCTGGGCGGCAATCGCGGCCGGGCTCGCCGGCGTCGCCATCGTCATGCAGCCCTCGACCGGCAATCTGCCGCTCATCGGCGTGCTGGTCGCGCTCGGCGCGGCTTTCGGCGTCGGCTGCGCGACGGTCACCATCCGCCAGGTCGGCCGCAGCGAGAGCGCCGAGGCGATCGTCGTCTGGTTCTCGGTGATCGCGGTCTGCCTGCTCGGCGCGCTGATGCCCTTCATCTACAGCCCGCATAGCGCCGAACAGTGGCTGATCCTCGCGCTGATCGGGCTGTTCGGCGGGTTGGGGCAAATCTTCATCACCCTGTCGCTGCGCTTCGCGCCGGTGCCGGTGATCGCACCGTTCGATTATGCGCAGCTGCTCTGGGCGGTCGGGCTCGGTTTTATCGTCTTCGGCGACATTCCGGCCGCGGCGACCTGGGCCGGCGCGCTGCTGATCGTCGGATCGGGGCTGTTCACGCTCTACCGAGAGCGCCGGCGGGCGCGGCTCGTTTAGCCCGTCACCCCGGACTAGATCCGGGGTCCAGAGCGTCGGGCGACGCCGTTTGCGGCTCTGGATGCCGGATCAAGTCCGGCATGACGCGTCGGGGGGTTTCGAGGCTTAACCCCGCCCGATGAGCCGCTGGGCGATGCGGTCGGCGACCTCGGAGGCCGGATCGCCGCTTTCCTCGCTCTCCCGCC
>JAIVHR010000323.1 GCA_020200935.1 Sphingomonadales bacterium | reverse complement strand
GCGGATCGGGATATGCAGCTGCTCGCGGATCGCCTCGCCATGGCGCCGCGCGCGCGCCTTGCCGGGCGTCAGCCAGCGCGGCAGCCCGGCCATGTCGAGCACCCCCTGCAGCAGCGCATAACGCTGGAACTTCTCGAAATTCTCGAAGATCAGCTCGGCCTGTTCGCGGGTGAAGGGGCGCGAATAGAGGGTGCGGAAGATGACGTCGGCGGTGACATGCGTCATCTCGATATCGATCATCGTGTCGGGCCCGGCGGCGCCGCTCGCGAAGCGCTCGGCCATCGCGTCGGCCGCCTCGCGCATAAGCGGGAAGATCGCCTTGATTCGCGCCGATTTGAAGGCCGGGTCCATCATCCGCCGCTGGCGCTCCCAGAGCGCGCCGTTGCTGACGAATACGCCTTCGCCGAGCAGCAATTTCAGGATCGTCGACATGACGCGCGACTTGGGATAGCGCGCGGCTTCGGTGACGAGAACGCGCTGGACGAGCTCGGGCTGGTTGACGAAATAGACGGTCCGCCCGGGCAGCCGCACATCGCCCATCTTCATCCCGTAGCTCTTCTCGTAAAAGGTATCGAGCGAGCTGTGCAGGCTGAGGAAGAAGCGCCGGACGGGATTGAGCTTCTTCTTCGGCGGCACGGGCTTGGGCGGGACGAAGCCGGTCATGGGAGTGCCTTAGAGGCTCACGCGCTGCCGCGAAAGCAGGGGCCCAAGCCGCTCGTCATTCCAGCGGAGGCCGGGAAGCAAAGCTGATCAAAGATCAATCTATCCCAACCGTCGGTCTCGCGATTGCCTGGCCGGGATAGACCCCAGCCTTCGCTGGGGTGACGAGCAGATGTGCGTAGGGTGACTATCGCAGCGCCTTCATCGCCCCGCTCCTGAAGCGCGTGAAATCGCGCACCGAGGGGCGGTGGGCGAAACGATCCGCCAAGGTCTCGGAACCCGCGGTGACGGCGAAATAATCGTAATCGCCGGCTTTGCTCGTCGCCATGATGTATTGGAAATGGAGCTCCATCCAGTTGCGCGTCCGCTTGTCGATCCGCTCGGGCGGTATCGTCTCGTGGAATTTGGCGTTGAGCAGTTTGGGGTTCTTGCGGTCGGTCCGCCGGTCGCCGATCGCGGTATAGGGATCGACGAGCGCGAAGCAGGCGGCGTCGGGCGGCGCCGAGACGTCGATCCAGTCGATATCGTCCGATTCGGCGACGGCGGCGATCTCGGCGCGAAAATCGTCGGCCTTGGGCAGCCAGGCGAACCACATGATCGTCTGGCCGAGGGTCAGCAGCGACAGCCGCGGCTTGGCGGTACTGGCGGCGTCGAGCGCCCGCGCGGCGATCTGGATCGCCAGCGGCGCGCCGTAGCTGTGGCCGACCACCAATATCTCGTCGACTTCTCCGGCCGCCAGCCGTTCGCGCAGCAACCGCGCGAAAGCGTCGCGGCGATGGTCGAGCATGTGGAGCTCGCTATCCTGCTCGCGCTCGTGAAATGCGGCGATGCGGCCGACCCAGGTCAGGTTGAATTT
>JAIVHR010000142.1 GCA_020200935.1 Sphingomonadales bacterium | reverse complement strand
AGGGGTTGTCAACCCGGTTGAACTGCCCTCCCCCGTCACCCCGGACTTGATCCGCGATTATCCCCTTGCAACGAGGAAACTTCATCTCGTCACCCCAGCGAAGGCTGGGGTCTATCCCGGTTCGGCTTTAGCAGACCATCGAGCCGGGATAGATTGATCTTCGATCAGCTTCGCTTCCCAGCCTTCGCTGGAATGACGAAATCCGGGTTCAATGGGGATAAGCCTCGGATTTGATCCGGGGCCCAGGGCGGCGGGCGACAGCGCTTGCGGCTCTGGATGCCGGACCAAGTCCGGCATGACGGATCGGGGGGCCGCGGAAGCCTCCCCTCCCCCCGTAGAGCCGGAATGGCGAGGATTTTTCTTTCCTGCACACCATCGAAACGCTCATAGATTGGTCGACGGAGGACGCTCATGGCTTGGTGACCAACCGCGCATCGAGCCTGATCCCCAGCTGACGCGTCACCTTGAGCACCGTATCCAGTGTCGGATTGCCGTCGGGCGCGAAGGCCTTGTAGAGCGCGCCGCGCGACAGGCCGGTCTCGCGGGCGAGGTCGGAAATGCCCTTGGCCCGTGCCACCACGCCGAGCGCCGTTGCGATATGGCCGCTGTCGCCGGTCGCGAAAGCCTCGCGCAGATAGGTCTCGCGCGCGACATCGCTGTCGAGATATTCGGCTTCGTCGAAATCCTGCAGTTCAATCGTCATTTTTCACCATCCCTTCTCCGCCCCGTATCGCGGCAGCAAGCAGCTGCGCCTTCGCGATGTCGCGCTTCTGCGTCCGCTTCGTTCCGCCGCAGAGCAGGATATAAAACTCGCGCCCGCGCCGCGTGTAATAGAGCCGGAAGCCCGGTCCGTAATGGATGCGCAGCTCGCTCACCCTGCCGCCGACCGAACGGCTATCGCCGGCCAGGCCGCCTCTCAATCGAGTGATCCGCTCGACGATTACCGCCCGATCCGGCTCTTCGCGGTCTGCCAACCACTTTCGGAACTCGGCCGTGCTCTTGACCGCAATCATGTTTACTTTAGTAGACAATCCGCCAGAAATGTCAACTATAGTGAGCGATTGAGCAGAAAGATGCGACGATTTTTCTGTCCTACACGCCCCCGAATCAGGCATATACTGGTCGATGGACAACCCGCCCCCTCCCGACCCTGACGATCCCCTGCTCTTCACGCCGGTGCCCGTCGTCTCCCGCCATGACGGCTGGACGGGCGAACGGCAGTATGCCTTCGTCCAGGCGCTGATCATATACGGCACCGTCAAGCACGCCGCCGCCTCGGTCGGAAAGAGCCGCAAGTCGGCCTACGCCCTGCGCAAGCGGCCCGGCGCCGACGGATTTGCGCGCGCCTGGGATGCCGCCCTCGACGAAGGACAGATGCGCGCACTCGACATCGGCATGCAGATCGGGGTCGAAGGCGTCGAGGTGCCGGTCTTCTATCAGGGGCGCCAGGTCGGCACGAAGCGGCGCTACAATAACGCTCTGCTCCGCGCCTCGATGGGAGCCCTCGATCGGAAGGC
>JAIVHR010000322.1 GCA_020200935.1 Sphingomonadales bacterium | reverse complement strand
CGGGGCGGGGATGGTGATGAAGGTCGATGTGCTCGCCGCCGCGATCGATGCGGCGCTCGAGCGCCGGCCCGCCGCGCCGGTGCTGGCGATGACGCCGCGCGGCACGCCGCTGACCCAGCCGCGCATAGGGGAGCTGGCGGCCGGGCCGGGCGTCACCGTGCTCTGCGGCCGTTTCGAGGGCTTTGACGAGCGGATCTTCGAGGGGCGGCCGGTTGAAGCGGTGTCGATCGGCGATTATGTGCTTTCGGGCGGAGAAATCGGCGCTCTGGCGCTGCTCGACGCTTGCATCAGGCTGCTTCCCGGGGTAATGGGCGCGGCTTCAAGCGGCGACGAGGAAAGCTTCGAAGAGGGCCTTCTCGAATATCCGCATTATACCCGACCTCAGGAATGGGAAGGGCGCACGATCCCTGAAGTGTTGCGATCGGGGGATCATGCGAGGATCGCGGCATGGCGCAAGAGCCAGGCCGAGCGAGATACACGGCTAAGGCGGCCGGATCTGTGGGAGCGCTACCGGAGCGCTTCGGATCAGTCGCCCTCTGGCGCGCGACGACGAAATGAGGACGAATGAGATGAATCTCATCCAGCAGCTCGAGGCCGAGGCCATCGAGGGTATCACCGAGGGCAAGAAGCTGCCCGATTTCAAGGCCGGCGACACGCTGCGCGTCGGCGTCAAGGTCGTCGAGGGCGACCGCACCCGGATCCAGAATTACGAGGGCGTCTGCATCGCCCGCTCGAACAGGGGCATGGGATCGAGCTTCACGGTCCGCAAGATTTCCTTCGGCGAGGGCGTCGAGCGCGTCTTCCCGCTCTACAGCCCCAACGTCGACAGCGTCACCGTGCTCAAGCGCGGCGTCGTCCGGCGCGCCAAGCTCTATTATCTGCGCGGCCGCACCGGCAAGCGCGCCCGCATCGCCGAAAAGCGCGACGATCGCGAGACGCAGACGATCAAGACCGAGGCGCCAGAAGCGGCGGCGGAGAGCGCCGAGAGCTGAGGCTTTCTGTTGAACTGTTTGAAAGGGCCGTGCCGAAGGGTGCGGCCCTTTCCATTTGGCGGGAGTTTTCCTGCGCCTTCTGAATTACGTCATGCCGGACTTGATCCGGCATCCAGAGCCGCAAGCACTGTAGCTCGTTGCTCTGGACCCCGGATCAAGTCCGGGGTGACGGAAGAGGCCTCATCCGTCGCTCATCGCCGCCCGATCCACCAGCCGCGTATAGAGGTGCCAGGTCGCATAGCCGAGAATCGGCAGCGCGACGGCGAGTCCGATCAGCAGCGGGATCGCGCCGAGCACCAGAATAACCGCGACCAGAAAGCCCCAGCGCAGCAGTATCGCGGTGTTGAGCCTGAAGGCCGCGAGCGATGTCGCGACGGCCTGTTCGGCGCTCACCTTGCGGTCGACGAGCAGCGGCAGCGAGACGACGCTGACCGCCAGCACGAGCACCGCGAAAGCCAGGCCGACGAGATTGCCGACGATGATCATCGCCCAGCCGCGCGGCGTGGTGAAGACCTCGGCGAAGAAAGC
>JAIVHR010000197.1 GCA_020200935.1 Sphingomonadales bacterium | reverse complement strand
CGATCAATCACAACCGGCCCGGGAGACGGAGCCGCGCCGGGGGTGGAAGGCGCAATAGCGCGCGCCGCGGCAATGGGTTATGCGTGATCCATGGCGGGGCGGACGATCACCACGGCCTTGCTCGCGGCGGCGAGCCTGTCGGGCTGCGCCTATACCACAGGCGTGACGGGCACGCCGGCCGGCGCCGATCCCGAGCAATTGCTGCCGACCGAGTGGCATGCGATCGCCACGCGCGACGATCGGGTGCGGCTTGCCGGCTGGCGCAGCGGCTTCAACGAGGCGCTCGGCGATGCCGCGGCCGCCGGCTTCGCCAGCGAGATCGCGGCGCATGGCGATCTGCTCCAGCCCGACGCGGCGCTTGGCGATCCCAGGCCGCCGGCCGGATTCTATCGCTGCCGCTTCATCAAGCTCGGCGCGCAGGACCGCGGGCTGCTGTCCTATATCGAATATCCCTGGTTCCGCTGCCGGATCGAGGATCGCGGCGCGACCTTGCGCCTGACCAAGCTGACCGGATCGCAGCGGCCGACCGGCACGATCTATCCCGACAACCGCCTCAGGATGGTGTTTCTCGGCGTGCTCGAACTCGGCGACGAGACGCGCGCCCATGTCTATGGCCGCGACGCCAATCGCGACATGATCGGCCAGCTCGAACGGATCGGCGACGATCGCTGGCGCATCGTCTTCCCGCGCCCCCGCTTCGAATCGCTGACCGACGTGATGGAGCTGGTGCCGGCGGAATAAATAAGAATTCCCCCTCCCCTTCAGGAGTGCCGGGTCGGCCATGCCCCCGGCATGGCCTGAACAGCGCGGGGCGCTGTTCACCCGTCACTGGGCGTAGGGGTGGGGCAAGAGTCGGCAAGGGCTCGATGCCCTTGTCGGCTCTTCGAGCCGAGCGTGTCCGCTTCGCGAACACGCACCCACCCCCTGACCCCCTCCCTTGAAAGGGAGGGGGAGATGTGGCCTACACGCCTCTAAGAACTTCAGGAGACCCTCATGCACCGCCTTCTTTACGCCCTGCCGCTGCTGTTCGCCGCGCCCATTCATGCCCAGCCCGCCGATGCGATCGATCAAGGCGTCGAGGCGCAGATGCCCGAGCTGATGGAGCTCTACCGCCATCTCCATGCCAACCCCGAACTCTCCTTCCAGGAAGACGAGACCGCCGCGCATCTGGCGGCGATGGCGCGCGAGATGGGCTTCGAGGTGACCGAAGGCGTCGGCGGCACCGGCGTCGTCGCGGTGATGGAGAACGGGCCGGGTCCGGTGCTGCTGATGCGCGCCGACATGGACGCGCTGCCGGTGCGCGAGCAGACCGGGCTGCCCTTCGCCTCCGAAGTGACCGCGACCACCGACGAGGGGATCACCTCGCCGGTCATGCATGCCTGCGGGCATGACACCCATATGTCGGCCTGGGTCGGCGCGGCGCGCCAGCTGGTGGCGATGCGCGATCAATGGTCGGGGACTTTGGTGGCGATCCTCCAGCCCGCCGAAGAGCGCGGCGCGGGCGCGCGGATGATGCTCGAGGACGGGCTCTATGAGCGCTTTCCCAGGCCCGATTACGCGATCGCCTTCCATGACTCGGCCTCGGCGCCGGCCGGGACGATCGGCTATACGCCCGAATATGCGATGGCCAATGTCGACAGCGTCGACATCCATGTCCGCGGGGTCGGCGGCCACGGCGCCTATCCGCACACCACGCGCGATCCGATCGTGCTCGGCGCGCGGATCGTCGGCGCGCTGCAGACATTGGTCAGCCGCGAGGTCGATCCGCAGCAGCCGGCCGTCGTCACCGTCGGTGCCTTCAATGCCGGCACCAAGCACAATATTATTTCGGACGAGGCGCAATTGCTGCTCACCGTCCGCAGCTATACCGACGAGGTTCGCGAGCAGCTGCTGTCGGGGATCGAGCGGATCGCGCGCGCCGAGGGCATGGTCGCCGGGTTGCCCGAGGACCGGTGGCCCGAAGTGACGCGCCGCGACGAATATACGCCGGCGGTCTATAACAGCCCCGAATTCACCGAGCGGATGGGCGCGGTCTTCCGCGAACGTTTCGGCGACCGGGTGATGCAGACCGAAGCGGTGATGGGCGGCGAGGATTTCTCGCGCTATCGCCGCGCCGATCCCGAGCATGTCCAGTCGCTGCTCTTCTGGGTCGGCGGCGTGCCGCAGGACCGCTGGGACGCGGCCGAGGCCGGCGAGGCCGATCTGCCCTCGCTCCACAGCGCCTTCTGGGCGCCCGACGCCGAAGCCGTGATCTCGACCGCCACCGAGGCGCTGGTCGCCGCCGCGCTCGACATTCTCGCGCCAGGACAGGCGGGGGACTAGAGCGGCGCGAGCCTGGGAAACTGCCAGCAAAAACATCAAAAGCGATCTGTCGGACAACGTCGACGGGCCGCTCCGCAGTATCTTGTTGCAGCGGCACAGCATTGAATTATGGCTTGGCGGTATGAGGCGTGTCGGATGCGTAGAAGGATGAGGGTGGTGGCTCAGACGGATTGGGCGGAAAAGGAAGCCAAGATATCGAATTTCGTCGCATTATTCGATAATCCCGACGACATCGATCCCGACGAATTCAAAGCGCGTTTCACCGCGCTCGGAGATGGGCCGTGGGCGCTCAACGCACCCACAAGGGCGTATCTTCAGGCTCTTGAGAATGCAGATAGCGAGGATCAGGTCGACACGGTCATCGCACTGCTCGATCCCGAAATCGCCGCAAGGCTCTTTCGGGATCCGCCCCATTCGCAATGGATTGCGTTGATGCTTGGCGACACCTCAGAGCCGGAACGCTTGGAAAGGGTATTCCGTGAGGCGTGCGATTGCGCCCCCGATACGTCGGGTCCGCATATTATTCTCGTTCAACTTCTCGAATATTGGGGCCGGCCGGAGGTTGCGCGCGCGTTTATCGACGAGCATCCGAAAATTTTCGAAGATCCCGTCCATCTCCTTTCCCTGGGTGAGAATGTGGAGATTCGTCCTGCGGAGCGAGCGCGCGTCGAACGTTATATCGAAACGCTGGGTAGCGATGCTTCGTCCCAATTACGTGCGAAAGCGCTGCGCTGGCAATTGCTGCATTCGGACTGGCAAGCCGCCGAGAGCGAGGCCCGCCGTCTGGACGCGGACAGCCCCGGCGACGAGCACATCGGCGGGATATTCCGGCAGCTGATCGACGCGCCGGCGAGCGAGACGCAGCTGAAGGCGCTCGACGAGAGCGGCGAAATCTTGCTCGGCCATAATCCGGGCGATCATTGTGCGGTCATCATTTTCTCGGGGATCGACAACCAGACGCTGTTGAGGACCGGGACCTTCTACCGCTACCTCGCCAGCCTTGGCGCGACTGCGCTGATCGTGCGCGACAGCCGCCGCCTCAACTATGTGCGGGGGCTGAGATCGCTTGCGCCGGACCTCGACGGCACTATCGTCCGGTTGCGGGAAATCGTTTCCGACCTCGGTATCGAGAAAATATCGACGTTCGGCTTGTCCGCGGGCGGATTTGGCGCGATCGTCTACGGCTTGCTCCTGCGCGCGCGCGCAACGCTCTGCTTTAGTCCGCCGAGCACGATGTCGCCGGATATCGCCGAGTTCGATACGCGGGGGAGCGCCTTTCGACGGCGTATCGCGCGAGCACTTGACGAGAAGGAGTGGGACCTCCTGACCTGGCTCGATGAAAGTTCGCACAGCTTGCCCATAGCGATCTATTTCGGCGAAGATCATCCTCAAGATCCGATCCATGCGGCGCGGCTCGGCGATCGTCCAGGAGTCACGCTGCATCCGATGAAAGGCGTCTCCACCCATTCGCCGATCATGACTCTGCGCTCGCCGGAAAGCCTACTCAAGATACTCGCCGAAGGTCTGGCTATCCCGGCTAGCTAACTCCGGCCAATTCGCGAGTGTCTTCGCCATAGAATTCCTTCCGCCGCTGCTCATCGACCATCCCGGCAAAGGTTTCATGGTCGAGCTTTCTGCCGTCATAGAGCACATGATCGGCCGGCCCGTTGCCCGGAAACAGCTTGTCGAGATAGGAAATCATCCGGCTCATCGTGCGCGTATCGCCCTCGGTCACGTTGGTCGGCCGCGCATGCAGAGTGATGTTCTGGTCCATGAACATCATCTCGCCGTCAGACCAGTCGTGCGTGTAGATATTCTCGGGGCGGTTGATTTTCTGCCAGAGATGGTCGCGGAAGGCGAGGCTGTCCTCGCGCGACATGCCCCTGAAATGGCTGAAGCTGTGACTCGGAAAGTGGATGCCCGGGCGGCCCGTTACGGTATGTCCGAGCAGCCGCGTTTCCATATTCGGATAGGGCACCTGATTGTAGCGCACGACCTCCTTCTGCGACTCTATCAGCTCCTCGCTCATCGAGCCGCCGTCCCAGGTCCAGACCGACACGAGTTCGTCGACCATCGATCTGTCTTCGGTGTCTAGCGCGTCATAGACGGGGGCGGTGCACAGAAACGATGTCTGGCTGTTCTTGGATCCCCACAGGCTCATCAGCCCAACGATGCGCTGGCTGTCGTGATAGCCCTGTTGGTCGCTATGCCAGTCGAGCTTGCCGTTGGTGAAGGCACCGGTCGGCCGTCCTTTCTCGTCCCGCTCGAAGCTGACGCGGACCATCCCGGTCGTACCCGCGACATGTTCCACGGCCGAAGCCAGGTGCGTCAGGCTCGCCAATACACTGCGCCAGTGCCGGCCCTTGAGCAGGCGGTCGCCGACATAGCGATAGACAATCGCCCGGCTTGGCTGCCCCCAGAGCATATGGATATCGTGCAGCCGCTTCTCGGGCACCTTGTCGCGGACCAAAACGACGCATTCATGCGCGACGAGTCGGCCGAGTTCGCGGCATTCGTCGTCATCCATAAGATCGATATCGGTAACTTCGACCCCATTGTTGATCGGCATCGTCTTCATCGCGTTACTCCACGTTTCCCCGTTGCTATCGCGCCGATATAGGGCGTATTGCGGCGCATCCGCCATCCAAAGTTGCATAAGCCAGTAGGAATAAATGCCGATTTCGTTGGCAGGCGCAACGGGCCCGGCGGACGGTTGCGTACGGGAGTGAATTCGAAATGCACGACGAACCCATCGGGCGGATGCATCGGTTGCAGCGCTTTCAAGGCAGCAATTACGACGTCACGAACCGGTGTAACTTGCGCTGCGAAGGCTGTCTCTTTTTTGCCGGTGACGACTATCTCGATCACGATGACGATCCCGATCTCGTCGCGTGGGACCGTCTTTTCGCGGACGAAGCGGCGCGCGGCGTCAACTTCGCCTATCTCGCCGGCGCCGAACCGGCGCTGGCGCCCGATATCTTGCGAATTGCCTATAAGCACATCCCCGATGGCGTGATCTTCACCAACGGTACGATCAAAATCCCCCAGGACATCGGCTACCGTCTGCACATATCGATCTGGGGAGGATCGGAGACGGCCGCCGAATTGCGCGGCGCCGACAGCAATGGCAAGGCGTTCCGGAATTTCGCGCAGGATCCACGCGCTGTGTTTGTGATGACGCTGAACCCGCTCAACCTGCATGAAGCCGAAGAGGTCGTACTCGAATGCCGCGACCGCGGCGCCCGAATCACCTTCAGCATGTACACGCCGACGGCGAATTATCTGGAACAGCTGGGGCGCGAAGAGGGTGACGTCATTCGCGACGATTTCTTCCGGTTCAGCAGCAAGGAGCGAAACCTCAATTTCGACCGCGACAGCCTGGCGAAGGCACGCGCGATCGCCGGCGAGCTCGCCGCGCGGTATCCCGAAACGGTACTGTTCTCGGAAGCCTATTTCGATTGGCTGTGTTCGGCCGACCCGCTTTATGATCTCGACGAGCATGGCATTGCGAAAAATTGCGGCAACCGGCTCTCGCACGACTGGCGTCATTATGCGGCGGACCGGACCGAGAGTGACGGGAAATGCTGTTCGCCCAATCTAGATTGCGGCGAATGCCGCGCTTACGCGATGTCGCTGGGAAGCTACATCAAGCAGCGCCCCGACAAGCTTTCGTCCGGGGGGCGCGAAAAATGGTACGCGGCCTTTTCGGTCTGGTGCGATCTGTTTCTCAAACCCGATATCCAAACTGCCGTGGGGAAATCGGCCTACTCTCTGAGCTGAGACCGAAGAGACAGGTCACGATAGTTGCCACCGAGGCGCTGGTCGCCGCCGCGCTCGATATTCTCGCGCCGGGGCAGGCGGGGGACTGACGCGCCGGTCGAAGC
>JAIVHR010000321.1 GCA_020200935.1 Sphingomonadales bacterium | reverse complement strand
GCGTCTGGCGGCGCGGCGAGCGCATGGTCTCGGGCGGGCGGCATCACCGCCGCGAGGAAATCGCCGAGGCCTACACCGCCGGCTTGCGCAAATTGCTTGGCTGACGGGCCGCATGCTGTAACCTGCCCGGCAGGGAGGAACCATGCGCGACGGGACAATCGAGATCGAGCCGGGCCGCTTTCGCGAGACCTTCGGCCGCTGGTTCGAGGATTTCCAGATCGGCCATGTCTACGAGCATCGACCGGGCCGGACGATCACCGACACCGACAACATCCATTTCAGCCTGCTGACGATGAACACCCATCCGACGCATTTCGATTATGAATTCGCGAAGAAGACCGAGTTCGGAAAGCCGCTGGTGGTTTCGCCGCTGACGCTGGCGATCCTGACCGGCATGAGCGTTTCCGACGTCAGCCAGAAGGCGGTCGCCAATCTGGGCTGGGACAAGGTGCGCCTGCCTGCTCCGCTCTTCCCCGGCGACACGCTCTATGGCGAGAGCGAAGTGCTGGAGAAGCGGGAGTCGAAATCGCGGCCCGAACAGGGGATCGTGACGATCAGGACGACCGGCAAGAACCAGGATGGCACCGTGGTCTGCACCTTCGAACGCACGATGCTGGTCTGGAAGCGCGGCCATGGGCCGGCGGATGATTGAGCCCCTCCCCGTTCGGGCTAAGCGGAGAAGCCCTGCTTTTTCATTTGGAGCGGACAAAGTGCGAAATACAGCCCTTCGAAAAGCTCAGGGCGAACGGGAGTAAGAGACATGGCCACCGCCAGCGATATGCGCACCGAACCCATGGACGAGGCCGACGAAACCGCTTTGCTCGATTCGATTCAGCGCTGGCTCGACCGCGAGGTCCGGCCGGTGATCATCGAGCATGACCATGAGGATAAATGGCCCGAAAAGCTCGTCCCGCAGATGGCCGAGATGGGGCTGTTCGGCGCAACCGTCGGCAAGCAATATGGCGGGCTCGGCCTGCCGGCGACGACCTATGCCAAGATCGTCATGCTGATCTGTTCCTACTGGATGTCGATCAGCGGCATTTTCAACACCCACCTGATCCTCTGCACGGCGATCGAGAAATTCGGCACCGAGCGGCGCGACGGCGATTACTATGTCATCAACGGCTCGAAGACCTGGATCACCAACGGCATCCACGGCTCGGTCTTCGCTTTGCTGGTCAAGACCGATCCCGACGCCGAGCCGCGTTACAAGGGCATGAGCCTCTTCATCGCGCCCAAGGGCGAAGGCTTCGTCACCGGCAAAAGGCTCGGCAAGCTCGGCTATAAGTCGATCGAGAGCGCGGAGCTTCATTTCGACGATTATCGCGTGCCGGCCGACAATCTGATCGGCGGCGAGGAAGGCCAGGGCTTCTTCCAGGCAACGGGCGGATTGGAACTCGGCCGGATCAACGTCGCGGCGCGCGGGGCGGGGATGGCCGAGGGCGCATTGAAGCTCGCCAGCGACTATGCCCAGCAGCGCGAGACGATGGGCAAGCCGATCTGCGAGCATCAGGCGATCCAGCTGATGCTCGGCGAGATGGTAACGCGCGCGCGGGCCGCGCGGCTGCTCACGCTCGACGCGGCCGAGGCATACGACGGCGGCGCGCGCTGCGACATGGAGGCTGGCATGGCTAAATATTTCGCCTCCGAGGCGGCGCGCAAGAATGCCGAGGATTCGATGCGCATCCATGGCGGCATCGGCTATTCGACCGAACACCATGTCGAACGCTTCTATCGCGACGCGATGCTGACCGTGATCGGCGAGGGCACCAACGAGATCCAGCGCATCGTGATCTCGAAACAATGGGTGAAGCGCAACCCGGTCTAGGAGGGAGGAAGCCCCACCCCTTCAGGGGAGGGGTTGGGGTGGGGCAGTAAATCGCCCCCTCCCGCCAAGGTCGATAAACTCGATCCGAACTCCCCCTCCCCTGAAGGGGAGGGGGAATCAATCGCCCTCCACCAGCGGCACGAAGCGGACATGGCCGAGATCTTCCTCGGCGAGGCTGCCGTCGGATCGTTTGGTGTATTTCTTCAGCGCCTGCATGCTCCGGCCGCCGATCGGGATGACGATCCGGCCGCCTTGCGCGAGCTGCTCGGACAATGCCTCGGGCACCGCGGCGCCCTGCGCGGCGACGAGAATCGCGTCGAAGGGGGCTTTCTCGGCCCAGCCCTTCGTGCCGTCGCCATGGCGGATCGTGACATTGTCATAGTCGAGATCGCGCATCCGCTGCGCGGCGAGATCGGCGAGGATCTCGTGGCGCTCGATGCCGTAGACCTCGGCGGCCAGCTGCCCCATGACCGCCGCCGCATAGCCCGATCCCGCACCGACCTCGAGCACCCGGTCGCCGGACTCAATGCCGGCCGCGGCGATCATCTCGGCGACGATGGAGGGCTGGGATATGGTCTGCCCGGCCTCGATCGGCAGCGGCCCGTCGCGAAAGGCATAGCCGCGCATTTCCCGGGGCACGAAGCGCTCGCGCGGAACGGTGCGCATTGCTTCAAGTAGCGCCGGATCGGCGATGCCGCGCGCCTCGATCTGTTCGGCGACCATACGCGCGCGCGCCCGGCCAAGCGGTTCGTCTGTCATGGCCCTAACTTCGGACCATCCGTCCGGCCTT
>JAIVHR010000196.1 GCA_020200935.1 Sphingomonadales bacterium | reverse complement strand
CTCCTCGCCCTATCCGTCGGACATCGCCAAGATGGTCCAGGCGCCGATCCTCCACGTCAACGGCGACGATCCGGAGGCCGTGACCTTCGCCTGCAAGCTCGCCGTCGAATTCCGCCAGACCTTCCGCCGCGACGTCGTCATCGACATGTGGTGCTATCGCCGCTTCGGCCACAATGAAGGCGACGAGCCGAGCTTCACCCAGCCCGTCATGTACCGGGCGATCAAGGACCATCCGAAGGTCTCGAAGATCTACGGCGAACGGCTCTGCACCGAGGGGGTGGTCGACGAAAAGTGGATCGAGGAGACGACCGAGGACTTCCAGACGCTGCTCGACGAGGAATTCGAGGCCGGCCAGAGCTATCTGCCCAACAAGGCCGACTGGTTCGGCGGACGCTGGGAAGGGCTCGGCATGCCCCCCGATCCCGAAACCGCCCGCCGCGGTGTCGTCTCCGGAGTCGAAGAGGAGACGCTGCATAGGATAGGCGAGGTGCTGACGACGGTTCCCGAAGAAGTGAAGATCCACAAGACGCTCGGCCGCATCCTCGAGGCCAAGCGCAAGATGTTCGAGACCGGCGAGGGCTTCGACTGGGCGACCGCCGAGGCGCTCGCCTTCGGCACCTTGCTCCACGAGGATTACGGCGTCCGCCTGTCGGGGCAGGATTCGGGGCGCGGTACCTTCAGCCAGCGCCATGCCGAATGGGTCGATCAGCAAAGTGCCGAGCGCTACACCCCGCTCAAACAGGTCCCGGGCGGGCCGTTCGACGTGCTCAACAGCCCGCTCTCAGAATTCGGCGTGCTCGGCTTCGAATATGGCTATGCGCTGGCCGACCCCAAGTCGCTGGTTCTCTGGGAAGCGCAGTTCGGCGATTTCGCCAACGGCGCGCAGGTCATCATCGATCAGTTCATCGCCAGCGGGGAGGCCAAATGGCTGCGCGCCAATGGCCTCGTGATGCTGCTGCCGCATGGTTATGAGGGGCAGGGGCCCGAACATTCCTCGGCGCGGCTCGAACGCTTCCTCCAGCTCTGTGCCGGCGACAATATGCAGGTCTGCAACATCACCGAGCCGGCCAATTATTTCCACGTGCTGCGCCGCCAGATGCACCGGCCGTTCAGGAAGCCGCTGGTCATCATGACGCCCAAATCGCTGCTGCGGCACAAGATGGCGGTGTCGGGAATCGAGGATTTCCTCGGCGAGAGCCATTTCATGCGAATCAAGTCCGACCCGGCCGAGCCCGGGGATGCCGATATCAAGCGGCTGGTGCTGTGTTCGGGCAAGGTCGCCTACGATCTGATCGAGGCGCGCAGCGACAAGGAAGCGAAGCGCACCTCGATCGTCCGCATCGAGCAGCTCTATCCCTTTCCGGCCGAGCCGCTCGTCGTTCGGCTCAAGCGGATGAAAAACCTCGAAACGGTCGTCTGGTGCCAGGAAGAACCCAAGAACCAGGGTGCCTGGATGTTCGCGCGCCACTATATCGACGAATGTCTCGACGAAGCCGGCCTCGGCCCCGATCGGGTCGAGTATGCCGGACGCGAACCGAGCGCCTCGCCGGCCACCGGGCTTGCCAGCCGGCACAAGGAGCAACAGGAAAGGCTGATCGCGCAGGCGCTCGGCCACGAAGGAAAGAAATAGCATGGCGACCGATGTCGAAGTCCCCGAACTCGGCGAATCGATTACCGAAGCGACGCTCGGCGAATGGCTCAAGCAGCCCGGCGATTCCGTCGGGCGCGACGAACCGATCGCGAGTCTCGAGACCGACAAGGTCTCGGTCGAGGTTCCCTCGCCGGTCGCCGGCACGCTCGAAGAGCAGCTGGTCGCGGTCGGCGATACGATCGAGGTCGGCGCCGTGATCGCCCGGATCGCCGAGGGCGGGGCCAGCAAGAAAAGCGAGGAAGACGCCGCCGAACCCGCCCCGAGCCCGGCGCCGGCCCCCGCTCCTGCCGATGAGGAGAATGCCGAACGCCCCGACGAGAAGGCGGGCGGCTCCGATGCCGCCAGCCGGCCGCTCACCTTGTCGCCGGCGGTGCGCAAGGCGGTGCTCGAATACGGCCTCGACCCGTCGAAGATCGAAGGCACCGGCAAGGACGGGCGGCTGACCAAATCGGACGTGCTCGCGGCGGCCAAGGAGGAAAAGGCCGAGCCGCACGAACCGAGCCTCGAACGGGTCGAGCCCGGCGAAGCGAAATCCGCTCCTGCTCCGGCCCCGTCCGACTCTTCCGGCGGCACGCCCGAACGCCGCGAGGAGCGCGTGCGC
Organism: Sphingomonadales bacterium; assembly: GCA_020200935.1. Taxonomy (GTDB): domain Bacteria; phylum Pseudomonadota; class Alphaproteobacteria; order Sphingomonadales; family Sphingomonadaceae; genus Parasphingopyxis. Next base: position 3,979 of record JAIVHR010000196.1, on the reverse strand, counting down.
ATGTCGCGGCTGCGTCAGACGATCGCCAAGCGATTGAAGGATGCGCAGGACACCGCCGCGTTGCTCACCACCTTCAACGATGTCGACATGAGCGCCGTGATGGAGGCGCGCGGCCGGTACAAGGATCTGTTCGAGAAGAAACACGGCATCCGGCTCGGCTTCATGGGCTTTTTCGTCAAGGCGGCCTGCCTCGCGCTGCGCGACGTGCCTTCGGTCAACGCCCAGATCGACGGCGAGGAAATCGTCTATTTCGATTATGTCGACGTGTCGGTCGCGGTCTCGGCGCCGAACGGGCTCGTCGTGCCGGTGATCCGCAATGCCGACCGGCTGAGCTTCGCCGAGATCGAGAATCGAATCGCCGATTTCGGCAAGCGCGCCAAGGACGGCACGCTCTCGATGGACGAGATGAAGGGCGGCACCTTCACCATTTCCAACGGCGGCGTGTTCGGCTCGCTGCTCTCGACGCCGATCATCAATCCGCCGCAATCCGCCGTGCTCGGCATGCACCGGATCGAGCAGCGGCCGGTGGTGCTCGATTCGGGCGAGATCGTCGCCCGGCCGATGATGTATCTGGCGCTCTCCTACGACCATCGGCTGGTCGACGGCCGCGAGGCGGTCAACGCGCTGGTGCGGATGAAGGAAGCGCTTGAAGACCCGATGCGGCTGCTGATCGACCTTTAGGACGTGACCCACATCCGTTCGGGCTGAGCCTGTCGAAGCCCTGCTCTTTCTTTTAGAGCAACGGAGAAGAAGAAGTGCAGCCCTTCGACAAGCTCAGGGCGAACGGAGATATGTATGTCGGAATTTGACTATGACCTTCTCGTGATCGGCTCGGGGCCGGGCGGCTATGTCGCGGCGATCCGGGCGGCGCAGCATGGGCTCAAGACGGCCTGCGCCGAGAGCCGCGAGACGCTGGGCGGCACCTGCCTCAATGTCGGCTGCATCCCGTCCAAGGCAATGCTGCATGCTTCGGAAATCTTCGAGCAAGCGCATGAGGGCGCGTTCGAGAAATTCGGCGTCAAGCTGACCGGCGCCAAGCTCGATCTGAAGCAGATGCTGGCCGAGAAGGAGAAGGCGGTTGGCGAGCTGACCGGCGGCATCGAATTCCTGTTCAAGAAGAACAAGGTCACCTGGCTCAAGGGCCATGCCAGCTTCGAGGACGCCCATACCGTCAAGATCGGCGACGAAACGGTGACCGCGAAACACATCGTCATCGCTACCGGCTCCTCGGTTACCCCGCTGCCCGGCGTCGAGATCGACAATGCCAAGGGCGTGATCGTCGATTCGACCGGCGGGCTGGCGCTCAAAGCGGTGCCGAAGACAATGGTCGTGATCGGCGGCGGCGTGATCGGGCTCGAGCTGGGCTCGGTCTGGCGGCGGCTCGGCGCCGAGGTGATAGTCGTCGAGTTTCTCGATCAGATCCTCCCCGGCATGGATGGCGAGGTCCGCAAGGAGGCTGCCAAGCTGTTCAAGAAGCAGGGCTTCGACATCCGCACCGGCACCAAGGTCACCGGCGCGACGGTCAAGGGCAAACAGGCGACCTTGACGCTCGAGCCGGCCAAAGGGGGCGACGAAGAGACGCTCGCGGCCGATTGCGTGCTGGTCTCGATCGGCCGCAAGCCCAACACCGAGGGGCTCGGCCTCGACACAATCGGGCTCGAGACCAACGAGCGCGGCCAGATCGAGATCGACGACCAGTTCCGCACCAAGATCGACGGCGTCCGCGCGATCGGCGATGTCGTGCCGGGGTTGATGCTCGCCCACAAGGCCGAGGATGAGGGGCTCGCGGTCGCCGATTGGCTCGCCGGCCATGCCGGGATCGTCAACCATGCGGTGATCCCCTCGGTCGTCTATACGATGCCCGAGATCGCCGCCGTCGGCCTGACCGAGGAAGAGGCCAGGGACAAGGGCCATGAGGTCCGGATCGGCAAGTTCCCGATGATGGCCAACAGCCGCGCCAAGACCAACCGCGACACCGACGGCTTCGTCAAGATCGTCGCCGATGCCGAGAGCGACCGCGTGCTCGGCGTCCATATCGTCGCCTCGCTCGCCGGCACGATGATCGCCCAGGCCGCCCAGGCGATGGAGTTCGGCGCCACCAGCGAGGACATCGCCTATACCTGCCACGCCCACCCGACCCACAATGAAGCGGTCAAGGAAGCGGCGATGGCGGTCACCGGCAAGCCGATCCACATCTAGCGAGGGCGACAGCCGAATTCTTTGTCGTTAGGGCTCAGGGCAAACGGTTTTCGGGGGATCGGCATGCGCCTCACATTCACGAAATATCACATCTGGCTCGGCTGGCTGGCCGGGGTGCCGATCCTGATCTGGATGGTTTCGGGGCTGTTCATGGCGCTCAAGCCGATCGAGCAGGTGCGCGGCGAGCATCTGCGGACCGATCCGCCGGTGCTGGCGATGGACCAGACGGTGCCCGTCGCGCCGCTCTTCGACAGCGATGTGCGCCCGGTCAGCCGGGTCGAACTCGTCCAACAGGCGACGGGGCCGGTCTGGCTGATCCGCTATCAGGATGGCGGCGGACGCCGCGCGGCGGCCGATACCGGCGAATGGCTCGCGCCCGAGCTGACCGGCGCCGAGGCGGCCGAGATCGCCCGCGCCGCCTATGCCGGCGACAATCCGCTGACCGACATGCGCAAATTCGGCGCCGAGGAGAACCCGTTCGATCTGCGCCGCGGCCGCCCGGCCTGGCGCGCGCGCTTCGGCACATCGACGAACCTCTATGTCGATGCCGAGACCGGCGAGGTGCTCGCCCTGCGCACCGGCTGGTGGCGCGCCTTCGATTTCATGTGGGGGCTGCACATCATGGATCTCGGCGAGCGCGAGGATACCAGCCACCCGATCCTGATAGGCTCGGCGATCCTCGCATTGCTGATGAGCCTGCTCGGGCTGATCATCCTGCCCTGGCGCTACATCCGGAAGCGGCGCGTCAAGCGGCGGAGCTGAGGGGATGTCGCCCGACATTCCCATCGGCCCGGTGCTCGGCGCGCTCGACCTGCTCGGCATCGCGGTCTTCGCGGCGACCGGCGCGGTGGCGGCGGCGCGGGCCGGACAGACGCTCGTCACCTTCGCCTTTTTCGCCTTGGCGACCGGCGCCGGCGGCGGCACGGTGCGCGATCTGCTGATCGGCGCGCCGGTCTTCTGGGTCGCCGACAGCCGGCCGCTCGTCGCCTGCCTCGTCATCGCGCTGATCGTCTGGGCGGCGCCGGCGCGGCTGTGGCGCGGCAAGATGCTCGACTGGCTCGATGCGGTCGGGCTCGCCGCCTATTCGGTGTTCGGCGCGGCCAAGGCGCTGAGCTACGGCGTGCCGCCGATTGCCGCGATCGTCATGGGCATCTTCACAGCCTGCCTCGGCGGCATCATCCGCGACGTGCTGGCCGGCGAGCCCTCGATCATCCTCAAGCCCGAACTCTACGTCACCGCCGCGGCGCTTTCCGCGGCGTTGTTCGTCGGGCTGAGCCTCGCCGGGCTGATGCTGCCGCTCGCCGCCGGGATAGCCGCGCTCGCCGGCTTCGGCCTGCGCGCCATCGCGATCCGCAAGGGCATCGCGCTGCCGACCTATCGCGGTTGAAAGACGGCGGCCAGCATCGTCAGCAACCCGCGACTCTCCGTTCGACGAGCCGGCGATATATCCACCGGACATTCCATGCAGCGCGCCTGCATCGTCGCGCCGTTGGCGATCAGCTCGAACTCGGCCAGCGCGCGGGCGAGAATCGCCGAGGGACGCGGCGCGAGGCGCGACCAGGGGTCGGATAGCCGCGCTTCCTCGTCGGCCGTCTCGGGCTCGGCCCAGCTCTTGAGAAATCGGGTGAAGGCGTCGGGCTCGGGCTCGATCCAGACGATCTGCGGCGTATCGGATTCGATGCCGGCCCGTTCGGCGGCGAGCGCGACGGCGTCGTCGAGCGAGCCGAAACGATCGACCAGCCCGAGCTGCCGCGCCGTCGCCCCGGCCCAGACCCGGCCC
>JAIVHR010000320.1 GCA_020200935.1 Sphingomonadales bacterium | reverse complement strand
GGCTTCCTCGGCGTGATCATCGGCGGCTGGGCCGCCGACTGGCTGCGGCAGCGCAACCCGGCCGGCCGGGTGCTCGTGATCATCTTCGGCGCGGTGGCGCCGGTGCCGGCGATCGTCATCGCCTTCACCACCGACAGCCTGCCGCTCTTCTATGCCATGCTGTTCCCGGCCCAGGCGCTGGCGAGCTGCGCGCTCGGCGCGACCGCGGCGACGACGCAGGATCTCGTGCTGCCGCGCATGCGCGGCACGGCCACGGCGACCTTCTTCATCGCGACGACGTTGATCGGGCTGGCGCTCGGACCCTATCTGGCGGGCCGGATCTCGACCCTGTCGGAGAGCCTGTCGACGGGCGTGCTGTCGCTGCTCGTCACCGTGCCGATCGCGCTGGTCTCGGCGATCCTCGCCTACCGGCTGTTGCCCGCCGCCGAGGCGAGCGCGCATGACCGGGCGCGCGCGGCCGGCGAACAGTTCTAGCCGGGCACGACTTCGCCGCAGGCGATGCGCGATCCGGCGGCGCCGGCCGGATCGGAGCGATAATCGTCGGCGCCGGCATGGATCACGACGGCCGATCCGTCTTCATCGAGCAAGGGCGCGGGTCCGCCGGAAATCGACGCGCCCTCGATGACCAGTTCGAGGACGCCGGTGCCGCCCTCGCCGACGATCAGATTGGGCATGTCGCCCATATGCGGGCCGGCCGGATTGTCGCGGCCATGTTGCTTGGCATAGGGATTCCAGTGCCCGCCGGCGCTCGAAAAATCGGGGCCAATGCAGCTGCCGGTCTGGTGGATATGCGCGCCGTGGACCCCGGGCGTCATGCCGCGTGCGTCGATCGAGACGCGTACTCCGCCATCGACCGAGGTGAAGCTCACCTGGCCGCGATCGACACCCGAAGCGTCGGTCAGGCTGGCGCTTGCATAGCCCGCTTGGACCGGCGGCGCGTCATAGCCGTAATCTCCACGGTCCTGCGCGCAGGCGGCGAGCGCGATCGCGGCGCCCGACAGCAATATGATCCGCATTGGAATTCTCCCTCTGTTCAAGAGGACAACTCGCGGAGGCGCAAGGAGGTTGCAGCGGATATGGCGTTTGCCGAAGCCAGCCTGTAGGAGCGCCAGGTCAGCGCGGGGAGCATGCAGGGGCCATGACCGAAGAATTCGAGCCTCATATCGTCATTGTCGGGCTCGGTTATGTCGGCCTGCCGTTGGCGGTCGCTCTCGCGCGGCACTATCGCGTGACGGGGTTCGACAACGATCCCGAGCGGATCGCCGAGCTGCGGCGCGGCGAGGATCGCACCGGCGAGATTGCGCGCGAGGAGCTCGAGGCGTCTTCGGTCGCGCTGACGGTCGAGGCGGAGCAAGGCCGGGACGCCGATATCTATATCGTCACGGTCCCGACGCCGGTCGACGCGGAGAACGACCCCGACCTGTCGCTGCTGATCGCGGCGTCGCGAAGCGTGGCGGGGCTGATCGAGGCGGACAAGAAACCGGTGATCGTCTTCGAATCCACCGTCTATCCCGGGGTCACCGAAGAGATCTGC
>JAIVHR010000195.1 GCA_020200935.1 Sphingomonadales bacterium | reverse complement strand
CCCGATCGCCGAGCCGACGCGAGAAACGCGCGCTTGCCTCGCTTCGCTCGACGGCGAACGCATCCGCTATCGCCAGCTGCCCGATCGCAGCTTCGGCGGCGGCTGCTCGGCGCTCGGCGCGGTGCAACTGCTCCAGGTCGGCACGCCGACGCGCAATCTGGGCGCAATGACCTGCCCGCTCGCCTATCGCTACGGCCGCTGGGCGCGCGAGGTCCTGCAGCCCGCCGCCCGGCGCCATTTCGGCAAGCAGGTGACGCTGGTCGAGACGATGGGCACCTATAGCTGCCGCATTATCGCCGGCACCGGCCGGGTCTCCGAGCATGGCAAGGCCAACGCGGTCGATATTTCGGGTTTCACGCTCGAGGACGGCAAGCGGATCACCGTGCTCGACGGATGGAATGCCGACGACCGGCGCGAACGCGAATTTCTCCGCGAGCTGCATCGCGGCGGCTGCGGGATGTTCGAGATCGTGCTCGGCCCCGAAGCCAACGCGGCTCACCGCGATCATTTCCATTTCGATATGGGCGACCGCGGGCCTTATTGCCGGTAGTCCCGGTTTTTTGCCACAACGGCTCCTCGTCTCACACAAAGACACCAAGGCACCAAGAGGGAGGTGCTTGCCATCAGGGCATGCCTGAATCTCAGACCGGCATATTGAAGGTGACCGTTGAAGACCGAGGAAAAGCTATGCTCTTCCGGCCCTGCCGCCATGCGCGATCCCCGATTTTCCTTTGGGTCTTCGTGTCTTTGTGTGTGTCATTCGACTGTTCGATGTCAGGCGCGGCGCCAGCGCTTTGACCTGAAACCTGCATGCCCTAAAGCTGCGGCGCATGGCCGATCAGCATATCCCCCACCGCGTTTTTCCTTCCTCCGATGTCGATGCGGCGCGCGCCCGCGATGCGACGACGACGCCGCAGACAGAGCATCCGGCCTACAAGCTCGCCTTCCAGGATGCCGATTTCCTGCTGCGCGAGGATCTGCGGCCGGTCCGCTTCCAGCTCGAACTGCTCAAGCCCGAATTGCTGTTGGACGAGGCGAAGATCGGCTCGACCTTCGTCTTCTACGGTTCGGCGCGGATCCCCGAGCCCAGGCTCGCCGACGCGATGGTCGATGCGCAGGATGATCCCCGGCAAAAGAAGGTCGCCGAGCGGCTCAGGGCAAAGGCGAAATATTATGACGAAGCGCGGGCGCTGGCGCGGCTGGCGAGCCGTGCGGCTTGCGACGAGGACGGCTATCGCCAGTTCGTCGTCTGCTCGGGCGGCGGCCCGTCGATCATGGAAGCGGCCAATCGCGGCGCCGACGATGAGGGAAAGGAGACGATCGGCCTCAATATCGTGTTGCCGCACGAACAGGCGCCCAACGAATATGTGACGCCTTCATTGAGCTTCCAGTTCCATTATTTCGCGCTGAGGAAGATGCATTTCCTGTTGCGCGCGCGGGCGGTCGCGGTGTTTCCGGGCGGCTTCGGCACCTTCGACGAATTGTTCGAGCTGCTCTGCCTTATCCAGACCGGCAAGATCGCTCCGCTGCCGATCGTGCTGTTCGGCGAGGAATTCTGGACCCGGGTGGTCGATTTCAACGCGCTCGCCGAGGAGGGCACGATCTCGCCCGACGACCTCAATATCGTCCGCTTCGTCGAGACCGGCGAAGAGGCCTGGGAAAAGGTGCGCGAATTCTACCGCGAGCCGGTCGGCTGGAAATGCGAGCCGAAAGTGCTGGCGGTCGATTGAGGGGCGCAGCACTTCTCCTTCCCCCCTTGTGGGAGAAGATCGGGATGAAGGGCGGGCGCGAAGGCTCGATGCCTGAGTGTTCACTTGGCGGTCGGAGAGAGTCTATTCGGCCGCAGACGCGGCCGGCCCCTCACCCAACCCTCTCCCACAAGGGGAGAGGGCCAAAGGATTTACTCCTCGACCGCGCCGGCACCGTCGCCCTCATTGTCGACGGCGTCCTCTACTTCCTCAGCGGGAACCGCATCGTCGCCCGGCCCATCTTCTTCAGCCGGTTCCTCGGCGGCCGGAGGAGGCGGCAGCGGCAGGCTCGAACCCTGCGCGTTCATATAGAGCATGACGGCGGCTCGGTCGTTGACGTCGGAGAGGCCGGCAAAGCTCATCTTGGTGCCCTGGGCGAAGGCGCTCGGCCGGGTCAGCCAATCGGACATGTTGTTCCAGCCCCAACTGCCGCCGATGCCCGCCAGCGCGTCCGAATAGGCGAAGCTTCCGGCGGCGATCTGGGCACCCATGATGCCGTAGAGATTGGGGCCGATGCCGTCGGCGCCGCCCTGATTGACCGTGTGGCAGCTTCTGCACCGCGCGAACACGGCTTCGCCCTGCTCGGCGGTCGCGGTTTGCAATGCTTGCTCGATCGACGGGCCGGCATCTTCCTCGCCCCCCTCTTCGACCACGCCCTCGACGACATAACCCATCTTTTCGGGGCGCTCGGCGTGCCAGACCTCGCCGGTCACGATCGACGCGCCGAGCGCGACGATGCCGCCGGCGAGCACCCACCCGGCAATCGTGTTGAACTGGCTCATTTCGTATCTGGTCCCTGTCAGGAAATGCTTCGGGCGGTGCTTTAGTCGGCGCGGGGCGCAATCGCAAGGCGGCGCGTCACTCCCCGGCCCCGGCCCAGGCGCGCAGCAGCGTATGCGCGATGGCGAAGGGCGGCGGCGCGGTGAAGGGTGCTTGCGGGTCGCGCGAAAGCGCCGCGCGGACCTGCTCGCGGTCGACCCATCGCGCGTCCTCGAGCTCGTTGGGGTCGAGGGTGATTTCGGGGTCCGCGACCGGGGCGATGCAGGCCATCATCAGCGAACCGGGGAACGGCCAGGGCTGGCTCGCCAGATAGCGCACCGAAAGCGCCTCGACGCCGGCCTCCTCCTTCAATTCGCGCGCCACCGCTTCCTCGAGCGATTCGCCGGGCTCGACGAAGCCGGCGAGCGCCGAATAGTTGCCCGGCGGGAAGCGCGACTGGCGGCCGACGAGCGCCTTGCCCGCATGTTCGGCGAGCATGATCACCACCGGGTCGATGCGCGGGAACTGTTCGGCACCGCAGCCGCCGCAGGTGCGCTGCCAGCCGCCCTTGCCGAGTATTGTCCCGCCGCCGCAGCTGCCGCAGAAACGGTGCCGCCGGTGCCATTCGATCAGCCCGCGCGCGGTGCCGTAGATCGCCGCCTGGCCGGGCGGCAGCTGGGCGAGATGGCGCCAGACCTCATAGGCGCGCTGGCCGGCCGAGGGCGCCTCCTCGTCGAGCGGGGCGAAACAGGGCGTCTCGCCGTCGAAACCCAGAAAAAGCAACTCGTGCCGCTCGTCGCACTCGGCGATCGAGCCCCAACCCAGCGCGCCCATCTCGTCGAGCGCCGGAAACAGATCGTCGAGCCGCAAGAGCCGCGCGCGCAAGCTTCCCTGCACCTCGGCCAGCGCGGCGTCGTCCTGCCGGATGTGGTCGGCGCGGTCGAGCGGCGAGCCGGTCAGGCCGGGGCGATGTTCGTCGCTCACGCCATTTCCTCCTGACGGACGCGGGCCAGCGCCGCGGCCTTGGCGAAGAGCGTCGGCAGACCCGCCTCGCCGATCTCCTCGATTTTCCACCATTCGCCGTCGATCGCCGGCCGCGTCAAGAGCCGCGCGGAATGGACATCGAGCTCCAGCGCGAAATGGGTGAAGACGTGGCTGACCGTACCGCATGCCGCCCAATCTGCCTCGACGGGGGCCGCTGCTTCGCCCGATCGAGCCGCGCACCAGTCATCGCAGGGCAGCGCGCGCATGCCGCCGAGCATGCCCCACGGCGGCCGCCGGACGAGCAACACCTCTCCGGCATGGTCGAGCCAGAAGGCGGCGCCGCGCCTGACCGGCTTCGCTTTCCTCGCCGGCTTGACCGGAAAGACGGCCGGATCGCCGCTCGCCGCGGCGGCGCAATCGTCTTCGAGAGGGCAGCGCCCGCAATCGGGGTCGCGCGGCGTGCAGATGGCGGAGCCCAGATCCATCATCGCCTGGGCGAAATCGCCGGCGCGCCCGGGGGGCGTAAGCTCGTCAGCGCGTACCCGGATCTCGGATTTGCCGCCGGGCAGCGGCGTGGCAATCGCGAAAAGCCGCGCGACGACCCGCTCGACATTGGCATCGACCGCCGTCGCCGGCTCGCCGAAAGCGATCGCGGCGATCGCCGCGGCGGTATAGGCGCCGATGCCGGGCAGCCGCCGCAGCTCCTCCTCGCTCTCCGGAAAACGCCTGCCATGATCGCGCGTCACGGCTTGGGCGCAGGCATGGAGATTGCGGGCGCGGGCATAATAGCCGAGCCCGGCCCAGGCGGCCATGATCTCGGCCTCGCCAGCCGCGGCGAGCGCGGCGATATCGGGCCAGCGCGCTGTAAAGCGCGCGTAATAAGGCCGCACCGCCGCCACCGTCGTCTGCTGGAGCATGATCTCCGACAGCCAGACGCGATAGGGATCGGGCGGCGGCGCGCCCGGCGGCGACCGCCAGGGCAGGGTGCGGGCATTGGCGTCGTACCAGGCAAGGAGCGTGTCGGTGACGGGAGTTCGAGGGGCGGGCATCGGCGCCGCTATGGCACGGAGCGGTCGCGGATCCAAAGTGCGATTATGCTCATCGTGCGGGGACCCCATTCGCGCGCCGTTCAGGCAGTTCCCCTTATCCACACGCCCCGGCCCCGTTTCATGGAGGGCGCCAAGGCGCTATGGCATGATCGCAAGATGAGCGAGACGCGTTCCGATTCCCGCAAGGGCAAGGATGCTCCGCGGGCGATGCGTCCCCGGGCGATCGGCGATCTGCTGCCCGATATCGGCCGCGCTTCCTTCCGCCGCTTCGGCTTCGTCCAGAGCTCGGTGGTCAGCCGCTGGCCCGAGATCGTCGGCGAGCGCTATGCCGAGGTCTCGGCGCCCGAGGCGATCCGTTTTCCGCATGGCCGGCGCTCCAACGGCGTACTCCAGCTCACCGTTTCGGGCGCGCATGCGACGATGATGCAGCATGTCGAACCGGCGATCATCGATCGGGTCAACCGCTTCTTCGGCTATCCGGCGGTCGCCCGTATTGCCATCCGTCAGGGGCAGGTCGCGCCGCTCGAACAGCGCGAGACGCGCGTCAAGCGGCAGCTGCGCGTCGTCCCCGAAACCTCCGAATCGCTGCGCGAGATCGAGGATCCGGAGCTGCGCGCCTGTCTCGAAGGCTTGGCCGGGGCGCTGTCAGCCGATAAGGGCGATGCAGGTGAACGGGACGAGTCGTCCGCCACCAAGCTGAAAATCAGGCGTCTCGGCGATTTCGCCGCGAAGGACGTGAATGGAGTGAGCGAGTGATGAAGAAACTGACGAGCCTTGCCGGCCTGACCTTGGCGATCGCGATCGCCGCTTGCAGCGGCGAGACCGCGGCCAACGGAAATGGCGCCGGCGCGGGCGATGCCGAGGCCGATACTTCGCAGAACTGGTCGGAGGTCGTGAGCAAGACCGAAGCGGGCGGCTACCGCATGGGCAAGCCCGATGCGCCGGTCCAGATCGTCGAATTCGCCTCGCTGACCTGCGGCGCCTGCGGGAATTTCTCGGACACCGCATTCGATCCGCTGGTCGAAAATTATGTCTCGCAGGGGCTGGTCAATTTCGAGATCCGCAATTTCGTCCGCGACCCGCTCGATCTGTCGGCGGCGCTCTTGTCGCGCTGCAACGGCGCCGACCCCTATTTCGGCATAACCGAGCGGATGTTCGCCAACCAGGCCGAGATGTTCAACACGGTCCAGTCTGCCGACCAGACCCAGCTGCAGCAGCTGGCGACGCCCGCGGCGGTGCAGAGCGGCGCCGCCTTCGTCGGCTTCGCCGAAGCCGCCGGGCTGATTGATTTCGTCGGCAGCATGGGTATTTCGGGCGCGGCCGCCCGCCAGTGCCTGACCGACCCCGCGGGCCGGCAGGAGCTGGAGGAAATGCGCAACCAGGCGATCAACCAGTATAATGTGCCCGGGACGCCGACCTTCCTGATCAACGGCGAAGTCGTGCCCAATGTCACGACCTGGGCCCAGCTCGAGCCGCGGATCCAGGAGCTGCTGCAGTAGCGCGATGGCGGCCGGGGGCGCCTTGACGATGCGGAAGGCCGATCGGTGCGGATAAGGAAACTCATCCTTACCGGCTTCAAGAGCTTCGTCGATCCGACCGAATTGAGGGTCGAGCCGGGGCTGACCGGGGTCGTCGGCCCCAATGGCTGCGGCAAATCCAATCTGCTCGAGGCCTTGCGTTGGGCGATGGGTGAAGGCTCGCCCAAATCGATGCGCGGCGGCGGCA
>JAIVHR010000319.1 GCA_020200935.1 Sphingomonadales bacterium | reverse complement strand
GGCGTCGAGCATCTCGGCATCCAGGTCGAGGAGGCGGGTGAGCTCGCCGAGGTCTACGGCCGGCTCAAGGATGCCGGGCGGCCGGTGCTCGAAGAGGGCGCGACGACCTGCTGCTACGCGAAGAGCGAAAAGAGCTGGGTCGCCGATCCCGACGGCGTCGTCTGGGAAGCCTTCCTGACCGACGGCGAGGCGACCGTCTATGGCGAGACCGGCCCGACCCGCGAGGCGGTGGTCGCGTCGCGCGAGACCGAGCCGGCGGCGGCGGAGATTCGCTGCTGCGGCTAGCCAATAGCGTCATGCCGGACTTGATCCGGCATCCAGAGCCCGGGGCGGCATCGCTTGCCGCCCTGGACCCCGGATCAAGTCCGGGGTGACGGGGAGGGTTTCCGCGTGACGGAGAAGGGGAGGGGCACCATGCCCGACAAGACCTATAACGTCCTGTTCCTGTGCACCGGCAATTCGGCGCGGTCGATCCTCGCCGAGGCTTTGTTGAACCGCCAGGGGCGGGGGAAGTTTCGCGCCTTTTCGGCCGGCAGCCAGCCGAAGGGCGAAGTGCATCCGGCGGCGCTCGATCTGCTCGCGCGCAACGGCTTCCAGACCGAGGGCTTCCGATCGAAGAGCTGGGACGAATTCGCCGCCCCCGGCGCGCCCGAGCTCGATTTCGTCTTCACCGTTTGCGACAATGCGGCGGGCGAGGCCTGTCCGGTCTGGCCGGGCCAGCCGATGAGCGCCCATTGGGGGATCGAGGATCCGGCGGCCGTCGAAGGCGAGGGCCGGCGCGAGGCCTTCGAGATGGCGCTGCGCTATCTCAACAACCGCATCGCATTGTTCCTCGCCCTGCCGATTGACAGCATCGACAGGATGAGCCTGCGGCACAGCCTCGGCGAAATAGGCAAGAGCGAAGGAGCGAGCCGATCATGACCCAGGCCGCGATCGAAGCGCCGCCGCCTTTGCTCGGCCTGTTCGAGAAATGGCTGTCGCTCTGGGTCGCGCTGGCGATCCTCGCCGGCCTGGCGCTGGGCGGCCTGTTTCCGCAGGCCTTCTCGGCGATCGCCGCGCTCGAATATGCCTCGGTCAACCTCGTCATCGCGATCCTGATCTGGGCGATGATCTATCCGATGACGGTGGCGGTCGATTTCGCCAGCCTCGCCCATATCGGCGAAAAGCCCAAGGGGCTGGTGATCACGCTCGTCGTCAACTGGCTGATCAAGCCCTTCACCATGGCGGCGCTCGCGGTGCTGTTCTTCGAGGTCGTTTTCGCCGGGCTGATCGAGCCCGCCGACGCGCAGCAATATATCGCCGGGCTGATCCTGCTCGGCGCGGCGCCCTGCACCGCGATGGTCTTCGTCTGGGCGCAGATGACGCGCGGCGACCCGGCCTATACGCTGGTCCAGGTATCGGTGAACGATGTCGTGATGATCGTCGCCTTCGCGCCGATCGTCGCGCTGCTGCTCGGCGTCACCGACATCGCGATCCCCTGGCAGACCTTGCTGCTCTCGGTCGCGCTCTATGTGGTGGTGCCGCTGGCGGCGGGCGCGCTGACGCGGCAGGC
>JAIVHR010000318.1 GCA_020200935.1 Sphingomonadales bacterium | reverse complement strand
GTGTAGACGCGGCCATTGTCGGCGGCGAGCAGCAGCTTGTCGGTGGTCTGGGCGGCAAAGGCGAAGCGCGCCTCGTCGCCTTCCTTGTATTTGAGCCTGGCGAGCCCGTCTTCCTCGACATGGCCCTTCATCGCGCGGATCCAGCCGCGTTTCGACATGACGATCGTGACCGGCTCGCGCTCGATCATCGCTTCGAGCGGGATGTCCCTGGGCGGCGCGGCTTCCTCGAGGCTGGTGCGGCGACGGCCGAGATCGGTGTCGGCGCCGTAGGTCTCGGCCAAAGCGGCGAGGTCCTTCTTCATCCGCGTCTTCTGCCGCGCTTTCGAGCCCAGCAGCTTGTCGAGCTCGGCGCGCTCCTTGAGCAGATTCTCGCGCTCTTTCCTGAGCTCCATCTCCTCGAGCTTGCGCAGATTCCTGAGCCGCATGTTGAGGATCGCCTCGGCCTGGCGGTCGTTGAGCTCGAACTCGGCGATCATCACCGGCTTGGGCTCGTCCTCGGTGCGGATGATCTCGATGATCCGGTCGAGATTGAGGAAGGCGACGATATAGCCGTCGAGCAGCTCGACCCGGTCGTCGATCTTGCCGAGCCTGAACTCCGAACGGCGGACGAGGACGATGAACTGGTGGTCGAGCCACTCGGTCAGCACTTCGCGCAGGCTCATCACGCGCGGCGTGCGGTTCGCGTCGAGCACGTTGAGGTTAAGGCTGAAGCGGCTTTCGAGCTCGGTCAGGCGGAACAGCGAATCCATCAGCACTTCGGGCTCGACCGTCCGGCTCCTCGGCTCGAGGACGATGCGGATCTCCTCGTCGCTCTCGTCGCGGATATCGGCGAGGATCGGCAGCTTCTTGTCGGCGATCAGCGCCGCGACCTGCTCGATCAGCTTGCCCTTCTGGACCTGGAAGGGGATCTCGGTGATCACCGCCTCCCAGCTGCCGCGCCCCAGATCCTCCTGGTGCCAGCGCGCGCGGACGCGGAAGCTGCCCTTGCCGGTGCGGTAGGATTCGGCGATCGCGTCGCGCGGATCGACGAGGATGCCGCCGGTCGGAAAGTCCGGACCCTGGACGATCTGCATTAGCTCTTCGTCGGTCGTGCCCGCTTTCTCGATCAGCGCCGTCGCGGCCTCGATCAGCTCGGCGACATTGTGCGGCGGGATCGAGGTCGCCATGCCGACCGCGATGCCGGCGGCGCCGTTGGCGAGCAGGTTGGGGAACAGCCCCGGGAAGATCTCGGGCTCTTCCTCCTCGCCATTATAGGTCGGGCGGAAATCGACCGTGCCCTCGTCGAGCCCGTCCATCAGGTCGATCGCGGCGCGTGTCAGCCGCGCCTCGGTATAGCGCATCGCCGCCGCGTTATCGCCGTCGACATTGCCGAAATTGCCCTGCCCGTCGACCAGCGGATAGCGCAGCGAGAAGGTCTGGGCGAGGCGGACCATCGCGTCATAGACGGACTGGTCGCCATGCGGATGATACTTGCCGATCACGTCGCCGACGACGCGCGCGCATTTCTTGTAGCCTTGCGCCGGATCGAGCTTGAGCAGCCGCATCGCCCAGAGC
>JAIVHR010000027.1 GCA_020200935.1 Sphingomonadales bacterium | reverse complement strand
GACCAGGATTCGGGCCTCAACCCGATGCCGGTCTCGCATATCGCCGGCACCGGTTATGGCGTCGTTCCTTTCAATATGGGGGCGGCCTGCACGATCGCGCGCGAATTCGATCCGGGCGAGATCCTCAAGCTGATCGACAAGAAGCAGGCGACGCGCTTCTTCCTCGTCCCCGCCGCATTGCAGATGCTGATCCACCATCCCGATGCGGCGAATACCGACAAGACGCATGTCACCCAGGTCGGCTATGGCGCATCGCCGATCCCGCTGGAGCTGTTGCGGGCCTGCATGAAGGCCTTTCCCAATGCCGGTTTCGTCCAGTCCTACGGCATGACCGAGACGACCGGCGCGGTGTGCATCCTGCCTCCCGAGGATCACGATCCCGACGGCAACCAGCGCATGCGATCGGCGGGCAAGGCGATGGCGGGCTGCGAGGTCAAGGTCGTCGATCCCGACGGCAACGAGCTGGCGTTCGGCGAGATCGGCGAGGTGGTGACCCGAAGCCCCAAGAATATGGCCTATTACTGGAAGCAGCCCGACAAGACCGCCGAAACCGTCGATGACGAAGGCTGGCTGCGCACCGGCGATGCCGGCTTCATGGACGAGGACGGCTATGTCTATATCCAGGACCGGATCAAGGATCTGATCATCACCGGCGGCGAGAATGTCTATCCGGCCGAGGTCGAGAATGTCCTCTACAGCCATCCGGCGGTGTTCGACGCGGCGGTGATCGGCGTACCCGACGAGATCTGGGGCGAGGCGATCAAGGCGGTGATCGTCAAGCAACCCGGGCAAGAGCTTTCGGAAGACGAGCTGATCGCCTGGACGCGTGAGCAGATCGCCGGCTTCAAGACGCCCAAGTCGGTCGACTTCGTCGCCGCGCTGCCGCGCAATCCGAGCGGAAAAATCCTCCGCCGCGAGTTGCGCGCGCCCTATTGGGAAGGCAAGGAGCGGCAGGTGAACTAGCCATAAACTCCGTTCGGGCTGAGCTTGTCGAAGCCCTGCTTTTCCTTTCTCGATCGAAAGAAGAAGGACAGCCCTTCGACAAGCTCAGGGCGAACGGATCCATACAGGACGGACTGAACTTGCACAAAGACACCCACCTCGACTTGATGATCGATCTGGCGCTGAAGGCCGGCGATGCGATCGATGCGATCTACCGGACCGATTTCGATGCCGAGGCGAAGGGCGACGGCTCGCCGGTGACGCAGGCCGACAAGGATGCCGAGGCGATCATCGAGGCCGGGTTGAAACAGGCCTGCCCCGACATCCCGATCCTCGCCGAGGAAGCGGCCTCGGAGGGCAGGATCCCCGAGCTCGGCGAGCGCTTCTTCCTCGTCGATCCGCTCGACGGCACGCGCGAGTTTCTGAGCCGCAACGGCGAATTCACGGTCAATATCGCGCTGATCGATCATGGCCGGCCGGTCTCGGGCGTGGTCTACGCCCCGGCGCGCAAGTCCTTGTATTACGGGGCGAAAGGCGAAGGCGCCTTCTATCAGCAGATCGGGCCGGGAGAGCCGCGCGCCGCCGCCGAGCATCCGCACGAAATCGAGGCGCGATCGACTTTGCACAAGAATCTCGTCGCCGTCGCCAGCCGATCGCATCGCTCGCCCGAGACCGAGGCCTTGCTCGAAAAGATCGGCGTCGCCGATTTCAAGCCGGCCGGCTCAAGCCTCAAATTCTGCCTCGTCGCGCAAGGATCGGCCGACGTCTATCCGCGGCTCGGCCGGACGATGGAATGGGACACCGGCGCCGGCCAGGCGGTGCTCGAGGCCGCCGGCGGCCGCGTCCATGTGCTCGAGGGCGAGAGCGAGGCCGGACCGCTGACTTACGGCAAGAAGGACCGCGGCTTCGACAATCCGCACTTCATCGCCTGGGGGCGGTGACGGCGATTTTTCGGGAGTGCTGCTCGTAAGCCCGTTAGTCCTGAGCTCGTCGAAGGACGCTGCGCGGACCGTGAGGCGGGCTTCGACAGGCTCAGCCCTAACGGATTTTAGAGACCTGGATCAGCGCAGCTGGCTGTCCTTGCTGCCGCGACGATTAAAGCCGACCGGGCGGCGCTGCTTGTCGCGCGCCGACTGGCATTCGACGCAGAAGCGCACGCCGGCAACCGCCTTGCGGCGTGCCTCGGGAATATCCTCGCCGCATTCGTCGCAATATTCGAGGCTTTCGCCGCGCGGCAGGCTGCTGCGCGAACGCGAGACGGCGTCCTCGACCGTCGCATCGATCTGATCCTGCACCGCGCCGTCGCGCGACCAACCGCCGGCCATCGCCGCCTCCTTAGTACCAAGCCCCTCATATAAGGGGCCTTTATCTGCGGGCAAGACGGCGTCCTAGCCGCCCATCGCCGTCGACAGCATGCCGCCCGCCGACCAGCCGCCATCGACCGGGATCACCGCGCCGTTGACATAGCGGGCCGCGTCCGAAGCGAGGAACAGGCAGACATCGGCGATGTCCTCGACCGTGCCCATCCGGCCGAGCGGCACGGCCTTGGCCGATCGTTCCTTGGCCTCCGGCGTCGGCGCGAGCCGCTCCATCCCCTCGGTCCCTTCGATCGGCCCCGGCGAAACCGAATTGACCCGCACGCCCTCGCGCCCCCATTCGAGCGCCAGCGTGCGCGTCACCATGTCGACGCCGGCCTTCGCCGCGCAGACATGCATCTGCATCGGCATCGCGATCCAGGCCTGCGGCGCCGAGAGGTTGATGATCGAGGCGCCGGGCTTGGTCAGCGCGCCATAGGCGGCGCGCATGACGTGGAAGGTGCCCATCAGATCGATATCGACGACCGCCTTGAAGCCGTTGGGGCTGAGCGCGGCGGCGGCGGCCGGGAAGTTGCCCGCGGCGCCCGATACCAGCACGTCGATCGTCCCGCGCTCGGACGCGAAGCTCGCGACCGCATCGACAACCGCCTGCGCGTCGCGCACGTCGAGCGAGAAGCCGAGTGCCGGGCCGGCATCGTTGCCTAGCGCGGCCACCGCCGCGTCGACCTTGTCCTGCGACCGGCTGGCGACGCCGAGCCGCGCGCCCGCGGCCGCAAAGCCCTTGGCGATGCCGAGATTGATCCCGCTGGTGCCGCCGAACACCATGACGTTCTTGCCGGTGAAATCGAAATTGGGTGTGGTCATGTTCGCTCCTTCCATTCCTCTCCCTTCAAGGGAGAGGACTACGAAGACTTGGCAGCTTGCTGCCTAGTCGTAGTCGGTGAGGGTGTGTGCGCGATCCGCGGGGCAACAATTCATTATCACCACGCTCACTCCGTTCGCTCTGCACCCTCTCCCCGGCGACGCTGCGCGCCGCCGTCCCTCTCCCTGAACGGGAGAGGGAATCAAAATTCCGGATCGTCGAACCAGCGCGCGAGATCGGGCATATCCTTGCTGACCTTGTCGGGATAGTCGGCTGCGCGCTTTTCGAGAAAGCTCTGGACACCTTCCCTGGCATCGCCGCTGCGGCCGCGATACCAGATCGCCCGGCTGTCCATCCGGTGCGCCTCGATCGGATGATCGGCGCCGAGCATCCGCCAGAGCATCTGCCGCGTCATCGCCACCGAAACCGGCGCGCTCTCGGCGGTCAATTCCCTGGCCAGCTCGCGGGCGGCAGGCAGCAGGTCATCGGGCTTGTGCAGCGAGCGGACGAGCCCGCCCTCCAAGGCCTCCGCGGCCGGAAACACCTTGCCCGAATAGCACCATTCGAGCGCCCGGCTGATGCCGACGAGCCGCGGCAGGAACCAGCTCGATGCCGCCTCGGGCACGATTCCGCGCCGCGCGAAAACGAAGCCGAAGCGCGCCGTCTCGCTGGCGATGCGGATATCCATCGGCAAGGTCATCGTCGAGCCGACGCCGACCGCGGCGCCGTTGATCGCGCCGATCACCGGCTTCCTGCAGTTGAAGATGCGCAATGTCAGCTGCCCGCCGCCGTCGCGCGCGCGGCGGTGCGACCAGTCGACGCTGCCATCCTCGCGCAATGGCGATTCGCGGTCGAGGCGCTTGTCGTAATCGAAGGTGTCGGCGCCCGAGGAGAGATCCGCCCCGGCGCAGAAGGCGCGGTCGCCGGCCCCCGTGACGATCACCGCGCGAACTTGGTCGTCGGCGTCGGCCGCATCGAAGGCGGCGATCATCTCGTGCATCATCCGCTCGGTGAAGGCGTTCATCTTTTCCGGCCGGTTGAGCGTCAAGGTGAAGATGCCGTCGGCGACGTCGGTGAGGATGGTCTGATAGTCGGGCATGTCAGAACTCCGTTCGGGCTGAGCCTGTCGAAGCCCTGCCTTTTCTTTCCGCTAGCGTAAAGTGAAGGACAACCCTTCGACAAGCTCAGGGCGAACGGAAGCTAATCGGAAACCGGCGCCTCGATCCGCGCGAGAAGCGCGCCTTCGGAGACCTGCCCGCCCTCTTGGGCGTCGAGTTCGGCCACCGTGCCGTCGAACGGCGCGACGAGCGTGTGCTCCATCTTCATCGCCTCGAGCGTCAGCAGCTTGTCGCCCTTGGCCACCACGTCGCCCTCGCCGACCGAAACCGCGATGATCTTGCCGGGCATGGGGGAGAGGATCGCGCCGTCTGAGGCGGCTCCAGCTGCGGCTCCGCCGATAGGCCGCAATCGAACTTCGTACGAATACCCGTCCGAGAAGGCGACCGCTCCCTCGCCATCCATTACGAATGCCTTATCGCCTATGAAGTCCTCGGATGAGGCATTCTGGGGGAGGCGCGCGGTTTTCAGCTTCTTGTCCACCCAGAATACGACATCCTGCCTCCGCTCTTGGTTCAAACGAAACCCGGTAATTGCAAGATCGAGATCGAAGCCGGACGGCCCAGGCCAGCCCCACTCTGCCGACATCCAGAGAGCTATCTCACCGAGCACATCCTCGGCGATTTCGGGTTTCTCGAAAAAGTCGCTTTGCAGTGAACCGATAAACCCTGTCGTGATGCTTCCCGAACGAAACGCATCTTGATCGAGAAGTTCTGCCAGAAATCCGGCGTTCGTCCGAACAGGATGAATGCGCACGGTCCGGCACGCTTCGATCAGATTATCGATCGCACGTTCACGGCTATCCGCATGCTCGACGAGCTTCGCGATCATGGGGTCATAGTGAGGCGAGACAGAATCGCCTTGTTCCACGCCACTGTCCTGGCGATCATTATGATAATGGCGCAGCTTCCCGCCAAAATATGAGAAAATATCCAACCGCCCCGTACTCGGTAAAAAGCCGTTGGCCGGATCCTCGGCATAGACCCGCGCCTCGATCGCATGGCCGTTAATGGCAAGCTGATCCTGCCGACAGGGCAGATCCTCCCCGCTCGCCACCCTCAGCTGCCACTCGACGAGGTCCTGCCCGGTGATTTCCTCGGTCACCGGATGCTCGACCTGGAGCCGGGTGTTCATTTCCATGAACCAGACGCGGTCGGCGCGCAGGCCTTCGGACGCATCGGCGATGAACTCGACGGTGCCGGCGCCTTCGTAATCGACCGCCTTCGCGGCGCGGACCGCCGCCCCGCACACCGCCTCGCGCGTCGCCTCGTCCATCCCCGGCGCGGGGGCTTCCTCGATGACCTTCTGGTGGCGGCGCTGGAGCGAGCAATCGCGCTCGAACAGATGGACGACATTGCCGTGGGAATCGCCGAAGATCTGCACCTCGATATGGCGCGGGCTCTCGATCCATTTTTCGAGCAGCACGTGATCGTTGCCGAAGGCCGCGGTCGCTTCGCGCCGGCAGGATTGCAGCGCGTCGGCGAAGTTCGCCGGATCGTCGACCTTGCGCATGCCCTTGCCGCCGCCGCCCGCGACCGCCTTGATCAGCACCGGATAGCCGATCTTTTCGGCCTCCTCGGCCAGCCGCTTCTCCGACTGATCCTCGCCGAGATAGCCGGGCGTCACCGGCACCCCGGCCTCGTCCATCAGCTTCTTCGCCGCGTCCTTGAGCCCCATCGCGCGGATGCTTTCGGGCCTGGGCCCGACCCAGACCAGCCCCGCATCAATCACCGCCGCCGCGAAATCGGCATTCTCCGAGAGGAAACCGTAACCCGGATGAATCGCCTCGGCGGCGCTATCTTTGGCAGCCGCGATGATCTTGTCGCCGACCAGATAGCTCTCGGCCGCCGGCGACGGGCCGATATGCACCGCCTCGTCCGCCTCGCGGACATGCAGCGCCTTCGCATCGGCATCCGAATAGACGGCGACCGTGCGGATACCCATCCGCCGCGCGGTGCGGATGATCCGGCAGGCGATCTCGCCGCGATTGGCGATGAGGAGGGAGGCGATCATGGATTCATACCAATATGGGAATCGAATTGCCGAAGTTATGAGCCAGGACGGGCAGCAGCAAGCTTCCTGTCCGCTCACGCAGCCAGACGG
>JAIVHR010000194.1 GCA_020200935.1 Sphingomonadales bacterium | reverse complement strand
GGTGATCGGGCTCTCGCACAGCCCGATGATCATCATGTCGCGGCCGGCCTCGATGCGCTTGGCGATGGCGATCTCGCCCTCGCGGCTCAATAGCTCGACGGCGCCCATCTCGCGCAGATACATGCGCACCGGATCGTCGGTGCGGTCCGAAGTCGGCGCCTTTTTCGGTGCTTCGACGAGCTTCTTTTCCTTGCCGTCGACGGCCTTGGGCTGGGCCTTTTCCTCGGCCGCCTCTTCCTCGCCGACATCCTCGTTCTCAACGAGGTTGATGCCCATCTCGGAGAGCGCCGACATCGCGTCCTCGATCTGGTCGGAATCCATCTGATCCTGCGGCAGAGCCTCGTTGAGCTCGTCATAGGTCAGATAGCCGCGCTTCTTGGCCTTGGTGACAAGCTTCTTGATCGAGGCCTGGTTGAGATCGATGACCGGCGCGTCATCCTTCTGCGCCGCCGTGTTTGCTTTAGCCATGCGTCGTTTCGTCCAGTTCTTCTTCGTCTTCATCGAGAAGCGCCGAGATGCTGGTCTCGTAAAGCGCCTGTTTGCGATCCCTCAGTTGCCGCCGGGCGGCTTCGATTTCTTCGTAATTGTCGAGCGCCGTATCCGCCGAAGCGGCACGGTTCAACCGCGTCATTTCCTTCTTCAGCGTATCCTCCTCGCCGAGCATGCGGATAACCCCTTCGAGCCGCTCTCCGGCGAACCGGGAATCGACATCCCAGGGAAAGCGCAGGTCGTAGCGCAAGTCTCGCCGCATGGCCGCCGAAAGGTCCGCCGATTCCAATATGGCGCGGACCGCGTCGCTATCAAGGCTGGGGCGCGCAAAGGCGGCGTTGAGCAGGACCTCGCGCCAGCGGGCGAAATCCCCGGCCTGCATGTCGATGCCGGCGACTTCCTCCGATGTCGCGCGGATCACCGCCGGAAAGCGCGACAATCCGTAGAGCATCGAACGGACGAAGAGCGGCGTCAGCTGGCGATCGCCGCGCGGGCCGGTCTTGAGGATGGCGCGGCGGATCTCGTCGCGCTCGGACTTCCGCCAGCCGAATTCGTCATAGAAAAAGCTGGCGAAGGAGCGCTTGTATTCGCGCGCGATATCGGGGTGGGTGGCCTTGGCGGCGAGCGCGTCGAGCTCCGATTTGAGGCCCGCGCGGCCTTCGGGCGTCTTGGTGCTGGCGGCGTCGCGCTGGCGGACATAGAGCATGTCGACCATCGGCGCGGCGCGCTCGATGACCGCCT
The DNA here is from genome assembly GCA_020200935.1 of Sphingomonadales bacterium. GTDB lineage: Bacteria > Pseudomonadota > Alphaproteobacteria > Sphingomonadales > Sphingomonadaceae > Parasphingopyxis. The sequence goes on along the minus strand of JAIVHR010000194.1, from coordinate 6,471 downwards.
CGAAGGCCTTGGCGCCGGCGCGGCGGACGAGATCGTCGGGATCCTCGCCGCTCGCCAGCAGCGCGAAACGCAGCGACTTGCCGGGCTGGGCGACCGACAGCGCGCGAATTGAGATATTTGGGCTTGCCCGCCTCTTTTTCCCCGGCGCCGACGAGCCGCCCGCTGAAGGCGATCACCCGCCCGCGGCGATCGCGGATCGGGAACATCAGCCGGTCGCGAAAGCGATCATAGGGAGACCGGTTGGCATCCTCGGGCTGGGCGATCAGCCCGGCTTCGAGCAGCATCTTCCGGTCATATTGCTTGAGCGCCGCTTCGAGCTTGCCACGATCGTCGGGCGCGAAGCCGAGCCCGAAGCGCCGCCGGGTCTCCTCGCCGATGCCGCGCTGGTCGAGATAGGCGCGCGCCTCGGCGCCGGCCGGGCCGGCAAGCTCCTCGACATACCAGTCGGCCGCCGCCTCGGTGACGTCGCGCAGGCTCGCGCTTTGCTCCTGCCGCTCGCGCGCGCGCGGATCGGGCGCGGGCATCCGCATGCCGGCCTGCTCGGCGAGTTCCTTGACCGCATCGATGAAGGACAGCCCGCGCGTCTCGGTGACGAAGCTGATCGCATCGCCATGCGCCCCGCAACCGAAACAATGAAAGAAGCCCTTCTCGTCATTGACGGTGAAGGAGGGGGTCTTTTCCTTGTGGAAGGGGCAGCAGGCCTTCCATTCGCGGCCCGCCTTCTGGAGCTTGGTATGGCGCTGGATGACGCTCGACAGAGTCGTGCGCATTCTCAGTTCGTCGAGGAATTGAGGGCCAAGCGACATAGCGCTTATTATAATGCGTTAACGGGTCGGGCGGGAAAATTCAATCGGGCTGTTCACATATCGTCGTCAGGATTTGCCGCCGAGTTTACCCGCAGACCTGCGCCATCTCGCCGCCCTCGGCGGGCATCGGGCCGCGGCCCGTCGCTTCGCGGCCGTCGCCGGCGAAGCGATATTCGCCCTCGGGGCCGACCGGCGGTTGCGTCGTCTGCCAGAAGAAGGTGATCGTCTCGCCGGTGCTCCAGCCCGCTTCGGCGGGCAGGCTCCAGGAGAGAATTCCGTCCGAGCAGCTGATCACGACATTGAAGCCGTCGGCAAGTGCATTGCGCGCCTCGGCGACGTCGAATCCGGCGACGCCGGTAAAGCCGTGGGCGGGAAAGCCGAGCGCGAAATTCTGGGCGCGCTCGACCGGCACGACCCGCTCGGGCATCGCGAAGCCTTCGTCATTGGGGCCGTCGAAACCGGGGCGGATGCGGTAGACATAGGTATAGATGGTGCCTTCCGCCGCATTTTCCGGGTCGCAAGCTGCCATTCCCGAAGGGCAATAGACGCTGCTCGAGATATTCCCGAGCGCGACATCGCCCGAGACCAGCGAGGCTTCGACCTCGGGTCCGAGCGGCCCCTGCACCGCGCCGCCCAAGGTCAGCGACGTAAAATCGGTCGGCGCGACGATATCCTTGGTCTCGCTCAGCTCGCCGCCCTCGGCATCGTCGGACGCGCGTTCGGGCTCGGAGGCGCAGGCGGCGAGCGCGAGCGAGAGGGTGAGCATAGCGAAAGCGGCGCGGGGCAGATTCATGACTTTTCCTAGGCTGGTCCTAAACCGGTCCTGAACCGGATCAAGCGCCTTATATCGACCGTCGGGCGGCGCGCATCAACCCGCCAGCCTGGCCTTCACCATGCCGCTCGCCTTGCCCATGTCGAGATCGGCGCCGTGGCGCGCTTTGAGCAGCCCCATCACCTTGCCCATATCCTGCGGGCCGCCGGCGCCGGTCTCGGCGATCGCCGCGTCGATCACCGCCTGCGTCTCGGTCTCGTCCATCTGTTTGGGCAGGAACTCCTCGATCACCGCGAGCTCGGCCTTTTCGACGTCGGCGAGCTCCTGCCGGCCGCCGCTCTCATACATCGAGATCGATTCGCGGCGCTGCTTGACCATCTTCTGCAGCACTTCGATGACCAGCGCGTCGTCATCCTTGGCATCGCCCCCGCTGCGCAGCTCGATATCGCGGTCCTTGATTTTGGCGAGGATCAGCCGCAGCGCACCGAGCCGCTGCTTCTCGCCGGATTTCATCGCGGTCACCTGCGCGGATTTGATGTCGTCGCGGATCATGGGTTCGGGTCCTTGGCTTCGGTGTATTCCTGCGAAAGCAGGAATCCAGGGCCGCGGGCGATGGCGCATGCCGCCCTGGGCTCCTGCCTGCGCGGGAGCACAATATGGTAAAATCGCGCTTTCATACCTAGCTGTGGACAAGCGCCTTGAACAGACATTGACCCGATACCGCCCCGCGCCTAGCTGACAGCCGTTTGCGCGCCCGGCAGACTCGCGAGATACAGGAACACCATCCCATGGCTGACGCCGGACCGAACCCCGCGCCTGAAGGAGCGACGGGCGTGTTGGTCCTGGCCGACGGCACCACGGTCTGGGGCCGGGGCTTCGGCGCCGAGGGCGAGGCGGTCGGCGAGGTCTGCTTCAACACCGCGATGACCGGCTATCAGGAGATCATGACCGATCCCTCCTACGCCGCCCAGATCATCACCTTCACCTTTCCCCATATCGGCAATGTCGGCGCCAATCTCGAGGATATCGAGGCGACCGACGCGCATGCCGTGGGCTGCGTGGTGCGCGAGGACGTCACCGACCCGAGCAATTTCCGCGCCACCCAGCGCTTCGATGCATGGCTGCGCGCGAATGGACGGATCGGCCTCGCCGGGGTCGACACGCGGGCGCTGACCCGGCTCATCCGGATCGGGGGCGCGCCCGACGGCGTGATCGCGCATAGCGCCGGCGGGGAGTTCGATATCGAGGCGCTGCTTGAGAAGGCGCGGGCCTTTCCGGGGCTGGAGGGGATGGACCTCGCCAGGGATGTGTCGTGCAAACAGCTCCACGAATGGGGCGATGGGCTCTGGCGCCTGGGTTTCGGGTATGAAAAGCCCTCTCCCCTTCAGGGGAGAGGAGGGAGCCGCGAAGCGGCGGAAGGAGAGGGGGATTGCTTCTCGGGCGATGGCGTCCAAGGCGGCGGACTCCCCCTCTCCCCGGCCCTCTCCCCTGAAGGGGAGAGGGAGCAGCGCCCCCACATCGTCGCCATCGATTACGGCTCGAAGCGCAACATCTTCCGCCATCTCGTTGCCGCCGGCGCCAAGGTGACGGTGTTGCCGGCGGTGGCCTCCTACGAAGACGTCATGCGCCACGCCCCCGACGGCATCTTCCTCTCGAACGGCCCCGGCGACCCGGCGGCGACCGGGGAATATGCGGTGCCGGTGATCCGCCGGCTGATCGACAGCGGAAAGCCGGTCTTCGGCATCTGCCTCGGCCACCAGCTGCTCGGCCTGGCGGCGGGGGCGAAGACGACCAAGATGCACCAGGGCCATCGCGGCGCCAACCACCCGGTCAAGCGCCTCGCCGACGGCAGGGTCGAGATCACCAGCATGAATCACGGCTTCGCGGTCGATATCGACACTTTGCCCGATGGCGTGACGGCGACGCATGTCAGCCTGTTCGACGGCAGCCTGTGCGGGCTGGAGATTGAGGGCGGCCGCGTCTTCGGCGTCCAATACCACCCCGAAGCCAGCCCCGGCCCGCAGGACAGCGCTTATTTGTTCGGGAAATTTGTGGGGATGGTGCGGTGATAGACCTTCCACCACCGACTTACGAGGAAACCGTTCAGGCGATCGTCCAGTGCGACATCGCGCGAGCAAATGTCAGCATTGAATACGCCGATCTGATGCAGTCCGATGTCGTGACCATCAGCGACTTGGGGGAAATGTCGGACCTCAAATTGCGATGCCTCAGGGCCGCCATCCATCCGTTTTATATCCTGACAATCGAGGACGAAGAACAATCGGAAGCCTTCTATGAATTTTCGCGGCGGGAAGATCGATCTCTGGAAAAGGCGCAAGCCCGGGAGTGGCTGCGGGCGAGGGGGATGCTCGGTCGCGTGCCGGCCTTCGATCCTGATCAGCCCATTGAACAATTTGCTGCCGCCTTGGAGTCCGCATGCGAATTGGACGAGGGAAGCGTGCTGACGTCCTTGGGTCCATCGACATTGACCTTCAAGCCTGAATATTTGCAGGACTTGGACTATACCACGGCAGATAACAGCCTCTCTTGCATAACCCGCATGTTCGCCGCGTCCGATGCCGCTGATCATGACATCAGTTTGGGATTCATTGGTAATGAGGCGGTCGAAGAAGGCGATGGCAGCTAAATGCCCGAACGCACCGACATCTCCGCAATCCGCACCACAGGCACCGGGCCAACTCCCTCGCCCCCTTCAGGGGGAGAAGGCTGGGGAGAGGGGGGCTACCCGTTCCTCAGGCGTACCGCCTCGCTCACGCGCTCCAGGGATCGATCAGCGCGATGCCCGTGCGTTCGAAATCCTTCAGATTGCGGGTCGCCAGCGGTGCTTCATGCGCCATCGCCGTTGCGGCGATCTGCGCATCGACTTCGGGCAGCGGCGTTCCCGCCTGCCTCATGCGCGCCTTCAGCGGGCCATAGCTTTCGGCCGCCGCACGATCGAACGGCACGATCCGATCGTCGAACCGGATCAGCTGCAAACCGATCGCATGCATCAGCGTGGACCTGCGCCGATGGTCTTCGAGCAGCCGGGCGCCATAGAGGATTTCGGCAAGAACCTGCGCCGGAACATGAGCCTGGTCGGTATGCGCATCCACCCAGTCGATCACCCGCTGGTCCGGATCGGGGCGCAACAATTCGCTTAACACGTTGGTATCGAGGAGTATCACCTGAAATCGGGAGGATCGCGGTGAGAAACCTCCCGCTCGGGCAGATCCAGATCGACGCCGGGCCGGCTGATCCGAACGAGGTAACTGCCGAAGCCTTCGCCGGGTCTGGGGGCCATGCCCGGCGAATAGCTTTCCGGATCGGTGCGCTCCAGCTCCTTGCGAAGGATTTGCCGCACTTCTTCTTCCATCGAGCGCCCCGCTTCCGCCGCGCGCAGCCGCAAGCGCGCCTTCATCCAGTCCTCGATCTTGCGAATTGTGATGCTGCCCATGGCCTGATTCCGATGGTTGCAATGCAGTCAATGTATGCAATGCGAGCATTTTAGGCAATGGCGATGGTCGATCCGAACAAACGGGTGCTGGAGCTGCTTTACGAACAGGGCGATATCGCAGCCGTGGCGCGGCCGGTGAATATCTGGCTCTACGGAAACCGGGACGAACTTTCCGGTTTGGAACGAAAACTCGAGCAACTGGGGTGGCGCGACTGCAAACCGCGTTTGTTCGACGATGTTTGGGTAATCATCGCCGAACGCGACCAGCCCGCGACCGAAGAAGCGATATCCGCCATGGCGCGCGAAATCGAGAGCCTCGTCGAAGATACCGACGTCGATTTCGACGGATGGGAAACCCGCGTGGAGAACAGACACTGATGCCCCGCCGCACCGACATCTCCTCGATCCTCGTCATCGGCGCCGGGCCGATCATTATCGGCCAGGCCTGCGAGTTCGATTATTCGGGGACGCAGGCATTGAAGGCGCTGAAGGAGGAGGGGTATCGGGTGGTGCTCGTCAACTCCAACCCGGCGACGATCATGACCGATCCCGAGCTCGCGGATGCGACCTATGTCGAGCCGATCACGCCTGAAATCGTCGCCAAGATCATCGCCAAGGAGCGCCCGGACGCGGTGCTGCCGACGATGGGCGGGCAGACGGCGCTCAATACGGCGCTGGCGCTCGATCAGGACGGAACGCTCGAAAAATACGGCGTCGAGCTGATCGGCGCCGACGCCGACGCGATCGACAAGGCCGAGGATCGCGAGCGCTTCCGCGAGGCGATGGACCGGATCGGGCTCGAAAGTCCGCGCTCCGCGATCGCCGCTTCGCCCAAGCTCACCGATCAGGACGGCAAGGTCACCGGCTATGACCGCGCGCAGGGCTTCGCCAGGGCGATGGGCTTTCTCGACGAGATCGGTCTGCCGGCGATCATCCGCCCGGCCTTCACCCTCGGCGGCACCGGCGGCGGGGTTGCCTATAACCGCGAGGAATTCGAATATTATTGCCGCACCGGGCTCGAAGCCTCGCCGGTCGGGCAGATACTGATCGACGAAAGCCTGCTCGGCTGGAAGGAATATGAGATGGAGGTCGTTCGCGACCGCGCCGACAATGCCATCATCATCTGCTCGATCGAGAATGTCGATCCGATGGGGGTGCATACCGGCGACAGCATCACCGTCGCCCCGGCGCTGACGCTGACCGACAAAGAATATCAGATCATGCGCAATGCATCGATCGCCGTTCTGCGTGAGATCGGCGTCGAGACCGGCGGGTCGAACGTCCAGTTCGCGGTCAATCCGGCGGACGGGCGGCTGGTGGTGATCGAGATGAATCCGCGGGTCTCGCGCAGTTCGGCGCTGGCCTCCAAGGCGACCGGCTTTCCGATCGCCAAGGTCGCCGCCAAGCTCGCCGTCGGCTACACGCTCGACGAAATCGAC
>JAIVHR010000193.1 GCA_020200935.1 Sphingomonadales bacterium | reverse complement strand
CTGACGGACCAATTCCGGACATTCCTGGCGAGGGGTCCCGCGTCCAATTGTCGTCGGTTATCTTAGGATCTCTTTTGCCAAAAAGAGTCATTGGCCCGAAGTGCCGGCGCCAAGGGTTCGGCCGTTGACGACCTTTCCGTCATAGCTGTGTTGCCCAACGAAATTCAGCTTAGCGTTCTGGGCGATACTGCCCGTCTAGCGGAGGTCGATGGGTCGTTCATGGCGGACCAAATTTCCTCGCGGACAATCCGTCTAACTCGAGGGCGTGGCTGACCGCCAGTTTTGGGCCGGAAGCAGTCTGTCTGCTCTTATATGTGACTAGCGCGAAAGCGGACTGTTGTTGGTGCAGGTGCCTGCTTGTCCTATCACGACATCATTCGGCAGCTGCAATCGCTCCTCACCTGACCGCCAATAGACAATTGAAAGTCTCCTCAACGAGCCGGATTCGCTATGGGCGGATCATTCTGCTAGATTTCCACTCCTCGGGGGTAATCGAGATAGTTGCGTGGCTTACGGGTGCGGCGACGCCGTATGTCCGGTGACGTACACCTATGTTACTGACTGAATCATGGGGGAAATTCGTATGAAGAAGCTTGTTTTTAGGGGAATTGCGGTAGTCGGACTGGTGATGGCTACCGGTGCGCAGGCTGAAAGCTGGACAATGGATGTCTCCTTTACGCCGGCAAACTGGATCGGCGGCGTCGGTCCCGATAACGAATGGGGCCGCGCCGGCACGAGCGAGATCACAGTAAACGGGCAGCTCGAAGGGCAAGCTTTCGAATCCCGTGGCACATGCGCGTTTATGGATCAGCCACCGAACGCATTGTTTGATTTCCACATGACCTGTCAGGATCAGGCGACTGACGGCAACGCCTCACACGTCCTGTTCGGATGCAATGCGATACAGGGGCGCGAGCGGGAATACAGTTGCGTGGGCGGCATTCAGGGAACCGCTGGTCAAATTCAGGGCCGGCAAGGTTCTGTAACTATGCACCTCCATTCGATTTCGGAATCCGGCGCCAGTGGAACCGGCGTCGGCCAATGGTTCGAGTAGAGCGTTAGCACTTGGAAAAACGTGCCGAACTGTTCGGCAGTTCGGCACGCGCACCGCCAAGATCGTCGGAAGCTATTCGGTTCCGGTGAGCTACGTTCACTCCTTTCGACTGCCGCATGCCGGCGCAGCTCTCCAATAGGAGGCGGCTTCATCGAATAGGCAATCGAACTGATATGGGGGAGACTTGGAAATGCAGAAGACATTGGTACTGGCCTTGGCCGCAACGTCGCAGCTTGCGGCCCCGCCAGCCGGGGCGACCGCAATGCTCGAAAATTACTTCGAATGTACGACCAATGAAGGGGTGACCTTCAACGATGTCGTAGCATTCAAGAACGAGTATGAAGCCGCGGTCCAGGCTGCCGGCATCGAAGGCTACAACCTCAAGGTGATGTTCCCGGTTTACGATTCTCAAATCGGTGAAGGCCACTTCACATGGTACGGTTCGTTTGCCACCAATACAGTGTGGGCCCAAGCAGGAGACTGGTTCCACAGCTCTGAATGGCCGGCACGCTTCAACGCAATGATGAACTGCCAAAGTTCATCACTCTGGCGTGCCGACGACTGATTCCGAACAGATTGCGCCGCGAAGAGCGGCGACGCCTTTAACGTCTCTGTGACGAAATCTATGAACGATACCGCCGCACCGACGGCCAGTCGGGCATGGCGGGGTTGCAACCCGCGATGCTCTCCGTCGCGCCCATGCCCATGGAAGCGAGAGATGGCGAAGGTGGACGATCTCGCGGTAATGATGGATCTGCTAGTCGAGGCCGATGATGACGGATGCTTGGAGGACTTTTTTGTCGATAAGTTCGTGGATCTCCTAACCTAGAGATTGCCTGGGCGGGAGGTTCATGTCCCTCACTTGATCATTGGCCCCAGCTTGCAGGCGGCAAAGCCGTTGGCTACGAGGATAAGATATGAGAGTTCTGCCCCCGCTGAAGCTTTAAGCTTGTGACTGATGTCTCAGTTTTTGGTCGAGGCCCAAGTATCGTTCGTCGAAACAATCTCGCATCGATCTGTGTGCGCTTCAGGCTGCTGTGAATGCGACAAGCCAACCACCCATATCCGCAATCAAGGCGCACCCTGCCTATACTTATCGCCACGGCGGTCATTGTCGCTCAGCCGCTCCCTGTTGCAGCTCAGCCTGCCGAGCAGGAGTCACCGACCGTTCGTAGCGACGGGCATTTCGCCAATCTTTTCCGCTTCGAATTTAAACCCGGCAAGAGCGACGAAGCCCTCACAATTTTGCGCGAAACGCTTCTGCCAGCTTGGCGGGCAGCAGGCGTGGAAGCGCGGCTCGTGGAAGACATGCTGGGCACAAAGGACGTGTGGTTGTTTGTCCCGCTCGAGAATGGTCCGGAATATTACGCCTATGAAACGCCGCCGCAGGACATCCGTGCCTGGGCGGCACTGAACGCGTTGTTCGAGGGCGACGCCGCAGCCGCCGAACGAAGGCTTGACGAGTTCGTCGATCTACTCGTCAGGCAGCAACAGGCGCTGGTCTTCGTAAACGACTAGGCTCCGGACTCATTAGAACCACCGGCGATGAACCAACGTCCGCTTCCGGGTCCCCGCTACATGCCGACCAACGTCTGATATGAGGGCGCAAAGCGGACGGGCGGCCATTGGCTGTTACGAGAGCGGCTGGCTGTTACGAGACCGGCAGACTGCACGTACACGCGCGTGGATCGTTACGCGCTCAAGAGAAACATTCGCTGCTCGATGACCATCGATTCCCTGCATTGCCCCAAAATTACCCTGTACCGGCGGCTAGGGAATAGTCACGAAATGTGCAGGATTTCTGCGGTATAGCACGCAGCTTGATCAGCAAAATTGGACTGCAATCGATCGATTTCCCTGTATTTTCCCGCGGAACAGGGAATCGAGCCTTAGAGACGACTTCTCTTCGTACTGCCCGCACCTCCAGGCTTTTCCATATAAGACGTTTCTGGCCGTGCTCTCCGGCAGGCAAGTTGCGTTCAGACTGACAGCACCGTCTTTCTCAATCGGTCGACAACTCGCCATGTCGACCGATCAGCACGGTACGGATGGTGCTCCAGTCGAGCTCTCTGGCCTCCATCAACACGATCAGATGGTAGAGCAGGTCGGCAATTTCCTCGGCCAGCCCGGCCTTGTCGCGGGTGACCGCGGCGAGGGCGGTTTCGACGGCCTCTTCGCCGAGCTTCTGGGCGATGCGTTCGGGGCCGGCGGCGAGCAGGCGCGCGGTGTAGCTCTCTTCGCCGCCGGTTTGCGCCCGCTCGGCGACGATCCGCGCGAGCTGCCCGAGAAAGCCGACGCCCGGCGCGTCGGGCTGGTCGAAGCAGGCGGCGGTGCCGCGATGGCAGGTCGGGCCGACGGGCCGCGCGGTGACGAGCAGCGCGTCGGCGTCGCAATCGGCATGGACCGAGACCAGGCCGAGTGTGTTGCCGCTCGTCTCGCCCTTGCGCCAGAGCCTCGCTTTGGAGCGGCTGAAGAAGGTGACGGCGCCGTTCTCCAAGGTAGCGGCAAGCGCCGCGCGGTCCATATAGCCGATCATCAGCAGCTGGCGCGTATCGGCATCCTGCACGGCGGCCGGCAGCAGGCCGTCCATCCTGTCCCAGGCGAGGGTTCCGATCTCCTCCGCGCTCAGCGGCGCATCTCTATCCCGCATGTCGCCAGATACTCCTTCAATCGGGGGATCGCGATGGTCCGCGCATGGAAGACCGTCGCGGCGAGCGCGCCGCTCGCCTCGGTTTCCCGGAACACATCGCGGAAATGCTCGCGCGCGCCGGCGCCGCCCGAAGCGACCAGCGGTATGCTGACGGCGGCCGCGGCCTCGCGGCAATGATCGATATCGAAGCCCTCGCGCACGCCGTCGCGCGTCATGCAATTGAGGACGATCTCGCCGGCGCCGCGCTCGACAGCCTCGCGGATCCAGTCGAGCGTGCGGCGCGGCGTGGCGCGGATCTTTTCCGGATCGCCCGAATTGCGCTGGACGATATAGCCGGATGCGCCGGCCAGCGTGTCGACGCCGAGCACCACGCACTGGCTGCCGAAATCGCGCGCCAGCTCGCCGATCAGTTCGGGCCGTTCGAGCGCCGGCGAGTTGACCGAGACCTTGTCGGCGCCGGCGCCGAGACAGGCGGCGGCCTGATCGCGCGTCCGGATCCCGCCGGCGACCGCGAAGGGAATGTCGATGACGTCCGAGACGCGGGTCACCCATCCGGTATCGAGCGTGCGGCCTTCGGGGCTCGCCGAGATATCGTAGAAAACCAGCTCGTCGGCGCCCTCGTCGCGATAGCGCATGGCGTGGGCGACGATATCGCCCATGTCGCGATGGTCGCGGAAGCGCACGCCCTTGACGACGCGGCCGTTCCTGACGTCGAGGCAGGGGATGATCCTACGCGCGGGCATGGCGCAACGCCTCTTCGAGCGTGAAACGGCCTTCCCAGAGCGCCTTGCCGATAATCACGCCGGCGGCGCCGGTCGGAACCAGCGCGGCGACGTCTTCGAGCGAGGCGACGCCGCCCGAGGCCTGCAACGCGAGATGCGGGAAACGGCGCACCGTCTCCGAGGCCAGCGCGATGTTCGGGCCGCCGAGCATGCCGTCGCGCGAGATATCGGTGACGAGCAGGTGGCGGGCTTCGGGATACTCGCCGGCGACGTCCCACAGCGAGCGTTTCGAACCGCGCAGCCAGCCCGAGGTCGCGACCCGCGGTTCGCCGCCCTCGAGCGTAACGTCGAGCGCCAGCGTAATCCGATCGGCGCCATATTCGGCGATCAGAGATCGGACCATATCGGGCTCGGTGACGGCGAGCGTGCCGACGACGACCCGGTCGATTCCCGCATCGATCATCGCGGCGATCTGCGCGCGCGTCCGGAAGCCGCCGGCGAGCTGGACGCGCAGCGGAGCCTCGGCGGCCAGCGCGGCGATTCTTTCATGCTGGATCGGGGCGCCGGCCCTGGCGCCGTCGAGATCGACGATGTGCACCCATTCGGCTCCCTTGTCGGCAAAATCGCGCATCGCCTGCTCCGGGTCGTCCGAATAGGCGGTGGCGCTCTCGAAGCGGCCTTGCGCCAGCCGTACGCAGCGCCCGCCCATCAGATCGATCGCCGGATAGACAATCATCGGTCGAGAAAGGCTTCGAGGAAGCGCCGGCCCGGCGCGGCCGAGCGTTCGGGGTGGAACTGGACGCCGACGATGTTGCCGCGCTCGACGACCGCCGGAACCACCCCGCCATGGTCGGCCGCGGCGCGGGTCGCCGGTCCGTCCGGGCAAAAGTAGCTGTGAGCGAAGAACACGTAATCGCCGTCGGCAAGCCCGATCCCGTCGCCGCGCAGCGCGAGGCGGCTCCAGCCCATATGCGGCACCTTGAGGCCCGGCACTGGCGCGATCCGGCGCACGGTGCCGGGCAGCAGGCCGAGCCCCGGCGTCTCGCCCTCCTCGGAGCTTTCGAAGAGCAGCTGCATGCCGAGGCAGATGCCGAGCATCGGCCGGTTGAGGCCACGCAGCCTATCGGCAAGCCCCAGCGAACCGAGCCGCTCCATCGCATGGCGGGCCGCCCCGACGCCGGGCAGCACGACATGCGAGGCGGCCTCGATCTCCGCCGGATCGGCGGTGCGCCGAACCGCCGCGCCGAGCTGCTCGAAAGCGCGGGCGATCGAGCCGATATTGCCATAGCCGATATCGATGACGGCGACGCTCACAGTGCGCCCTTGGTGCTCGGCACGCCGTCGCCGTCCTGCCGAATCGCCTGGCGGAGCGCGCGGCCGAACGCCTTGAAGCAGGCCTCGGTCTTGTGATGATCGTTGTCGCCCTCGACCCGGAGATGGATCGCGCAGCCCAGCGCGTCGGCGATCGAGCGAAAGACATGTGCCGTCATCTCGGTCGGATAGTCGCCGATATGGCTTGCCGCGAAAGCGCCCTCGAAGCGGCTGAAGGGGCGGCCCGAAAGATCGAGCAGCACCTGCGCCTCGGCCTCGTCCATCGGCAGCGCGAAGCCGAAGCGGCCGATCCCGCGCCGTTCGCCGAGCGCCTTGCCGAGCGCCGCGCCGAAAGCGAGCGCGACATCTTCTATGCTGTGATGCGCATCGATCTCGAGATCGCCCTCGCAGGCGACGGTCAGCGCGAAACCGCCATGGCCGGCGACCTGATCGAGCATGTGATCGAAAAAGCCGATGCCGGTGGCGATCTTGCGCGGGCCGTCGGCATCGAGATCGAGCGACAGGGCAATGCGGGTCTCCTTCGTCTCGCGGACGATTTCGGCGCGGCGCGAGGAAGCGGCGGCGCTGCCGACGCCGAAACCCGCGAGGGCGGCGGCATTCTCTTGCGGAGTTCCGATCGTCAGCCGCACCGCGTTGGGGGCCACCCGGGGCAGATAG
>JAIVHR010000026.1:6474-17283 GCA_020200935.1 Sphingomonadales bacterium | reverse complement strand
GCCCTTGCCCTGACGGACCTCGGCCGGCTTCTTCGACACCGGAACGTTGGGGAAGATGCGGATCCACAGACGCCCCTGGCGGCGCATGTGACGCGTGATCGCGCGGCGCGCGGCCTCGATCTGGCGCGCCGTGATGCGATCGGGCTCCATGGCTTTCAGGCCATAGGCGCCGAAATTGAGCTCGGTTCCGCCCTTGGCATTGCCATGGATGCGGCCCTTGAAGGCCTTGCGGAACTTGGTGCGCTTGGGTTGCAGCATGGTGCCGTACCTTCTTTAAAAACTAACGCCGCGCCGGGCGGACGCCCGAAGTCTGCGCCTCGACCATCAGCCGGTCCTGGGCGGTCGGATCGTGGCCGAGAATCTCGCCCTTGAAGATCCAGCATTTGACCCCGCAGATGCCGTAGGCGGTCTTCGCCACGGCTTCGGCGTAATCGACATTGGCGCGCAATGTGTGGAGCGGCACGCGGCCCTCGCGATACCATTCGGTGCGCGCGATCTCGGCGCCGCCAAGGCGGCCGCCGCAGGTGATCTTGATGCCCTCGGCGCCGAGCCGCAGCGCCGACTGGACGGCGCGCTTCATCGCGCGGCGGAAGGCGATGCGCCGTTCGAGCTGGTCGGCGACCGACTGGGCGACGAGCTTGGCGTCGACTTCGGGCTTCCTGATCTCGACGATGTTGAGCGACACGTCGCTCTCGGTCATCGCGGCGAGATTCTTGCGCAGCTTCTCGATATCGGCGCCCTTCTTGCCGATGATCACGCCCGGGCGCGCGGCATAGACCGAGATCCGGCAGAGCTTGGCCGGACGCTCGATGACGACCTTCGAGATCGCCGCCTGCGGAATCGTCTCCATGATGTAGCGGCGGATCTTGAGATCCTCCATCAGCAGCCGGCCATAATCATGGCCGTCCGCATACCAGCGGCTGTCCCAGGTCCGGTTGATCTGGAGGCGCATGCCGATCGGGTTGGATTTGTGACCCATTACGCTTCTTCCTCTTCGCGGACGACGATACGGATGCGGCTGAACGGCTTGACGATCCGCGCCGAGCGGCCGCGGGCGCGGGCGCGCCAGCGCTTCATCGTCAGAGCCTTGCCGACACTCGCTTCGCTGATCACCAGCGCGTCGATGTCGAGATTGTGGTTGTTCTCCGCATTCGCGATCGCCGACTGCAGCACCTTCCTGACGTCGACCGCCATCGCGCGCTTCGAGAAGGAGAGCACGTTCAACGCCTCTTCCGCCTTCTTGCCGCGAATGAGGCCAGCGACGAGATTGAGCTTCTGCGCCGAACCGCGGATCTGCGCGCCGACGGCGAAAGCCTCGTTTTCCGCCACCCTGCGGGGATTTTTCTGCTGGCCCATCCTATCTGCCCTTCTTGTCCGCGGCGTGGCCGGGGAAATAGCGGGTCGGCGCGAACTCGCCGAGCTTGTGGCCGACCATGTCCTCATTGACCGACACCGGCACGAATTTGCGGCCGTTATGGACATTGAAGGTCAGGCCGACGAATTGCGGCAGGATCGTCGAGCGGCGCGACCAGGTCTTGATCGGCTTGGTCGAATTCTCGTCCTGCGCGCTCTCCGCCTTGCGCAGCAGATGCAGGTCTACGAACGGACCCTTCTTGACTGAACGGGCCATGGCTTACCTCTTCTTCTTCTTGTGCCGCGAACGGATGATCAACTTGTTCGAGGCCTTTTTCGGATCGCGCGTGCGGCCGCCCTTGGCCGACTTGCCCGTCGGGCTGACCGGGTGACGGCCACCCGAGGTCTTGCCCTCGCCACCGCCATGCGGGTGATCGACCGGGTTCTTGGCGACGCCGCGGGTCAGCGGCTTCTTGCCGCGCCAGCGATTGCGCCCCGCCTTGGCGAAATAGGTGTTCGAATTGTCGGGGTTCGAGACCGCGCCGACGGTGCCCATGCATTCGGAGGGGACATAGCGCTGCTCGCCCGACTTCAGCCGCACGATCACCATCCCGCGATCGCGGCCGACGACCTGGGCATAGGTGCCCGCGGCGCGCGCGACCTGGCCGCCCTTGCCCGGACGCATCTCGATATTGTGGCAGATCGTGCCGAGCGGCATCTGGCCCAATAGCATCGCATTGCCGGGCTTGGTGTCGGTCTTCTCGCCGGCCACCACCATGTCGCCGGCTTCGAGCCGCTGCGGCGCGATGATGTAGGCGAGTTCGCCGTCGGCATATTTGATCAGCGCGATGAAGGCCGAACGGTTGGGATCATATTCGATCCGCTCGACCGTCGCCTCGACGTCCCATTTGCGCCGCTTGAAGTCGATCGTGCGATATTTCTGCTTGTGCCCGCCGCCGATGCCGCGCGAGGTGACATGGCCCTTGTTGTTGCGGCCGCCGGTCTTCCGCTTGCCTTCGGACAGCGCCTTGACAGGGCCGCCCTTCCAGAGGCCCGACTTGTCGACGATGACAAGGTGGCGCCGTCCGGGGCTGGTCGGTTTGGCTTTCTTCAGTGCCATCGTTAAATCCCCGTCGTCACGTCGATGGAATCACCCTCGGCGAGGGTGACCACCGCTTTTTTGAGATCGGACCGCCGGTACGGACGTCCGCGCCAGCGCTTCGTCTTGCCCTTCTGGACAAGCGTGTTGACGCCCGTCACCTTGACGTCGAACAGCGCCTCGACGGCCGCCTTGATGGCCGGCTTGGTGGCGTCAGCGGCGACCTTGAAGACCACCGCGTTATTCTCCGACAGGAGGGTCGATTTCTCGGTGATATGCGGGCCCTTGATCACGTCGTAATGCGCGAGCGAGACCGCTTCGGTTTTCTTCTTAGCCATTGAAGCGCGCCTCCAGCTGCTCGACGGCCGCCTTGGTCAGCACCAGGGTGTCGTGCCGCATGATGTCGTAAACGTTGGCTCCGATCGCCGGCAGCACGTCGATGCCGATGAGGTTACGCGAAGCCTTGCGGAAATTGTCGTTGACCGCATCGCCGTCGATGACCAGCGCCGACTTGCCGAAGCCGAGCTTTTCGAGATGGCCCTTGAGCGTCTTGGTCTTGAGATCCTTGAGATCGAGATTCTCGATGATGATCAGGGTCTCGTCCCTGGCCTTGGCCGACAGCGCCATCTTCAGCCCCAGCGCCCGGATCTTCTTGTTGAGCGAGGGATTGAAGTCGCGCTTCCGGGGGCCATGCGCCTTGCCGCCGCCGATGAAGATCGGCGCGCGCTTGTCGCCATGGCGGGCATTGCCCGTACCCTTCTGCCGGTACCATTTGGCGCCGGTGCGATTGACATCCGAACGCTCCTGGGCGGCGCGCGCCGTCGGCCGGCGCTTTTCGAGCTGCCAGGTGACGACGCGATGCAGGATATCGGCGCGCGGATCGAGACCGAAAATCTCGTCCTTGAGGTCGATATCGCCCTTCGCGCCGGCGACGTTCTTCCCGTCGAGGGTCTTCACCTTGACCTTCACGGCTTAGCCCTCCTTCTTTTCGTCGTCCGAGGCGTTGCCGCCTTCGGCTTTGGTGTCTTCGGCCGGAGCCCCGTCGGTGCCCTGCTCTTCGGCAGCGGCCTCCTCGGCTTCGCGGTTGGCGTCCATTTCCTCGGCCGCGGCGGCGATCTCGGCATCGGTCGGGCCGGTCTGAGCCTCGTGCTCGGCGCCCGTCTCGACCATGCCGGCCGGAGCATCCACATGCTCGAGCTCGGCCTCGTTGCGGCGCAGCGCGCCCGGCAACGGCGCATCTTCGGGAAGCGGGAACTTCGCCGCATCGCGGACGATGACCCAGCTGCCCTTGTGGCCCGGAACCGAGCCCTTGACGAAAATCAGCCCGCGCTCCGAATCGGTGCGGACGATTTCGAGATTCTGCTGGGTCCGGCGGCGATCGCCCATATGGCCGGCCATTTTCTTGTTCTTGAAAACCTTGCCCGGATCCTGGCTGTTGCCGGTCGAACCATGCGAACGGTGCGAGACCGACACGCCGTGGGTGGCGCGCAGACCGCGGAAGCCGTGGCGCTTCATCGCACCGGCAAAGCCCTTGCCCTGGGTGCGCGCGGTGACGTCGACCAGCTGGCCGGCGACGAAATGGCCGGCGATCACGCGGGCGCCGACCGGCAGCAGATTTTCCTCGTCGACGCGAAATTCGACGACCCGCTGCTTGGGCTCGACCTCGGCCTTCGCGAAATGTCCGCGCTCGGGCTTGCTGGTATTCTTCGCCTTTTTCGCGCCCGCGCCGAGCTGCACGGCGGTATAGCCGTCGCGCTCCGTCTCGCGGATCGACACGACCTGGCACTCGTCCATTTCGAGGACGGTAACCGGCACATGCCGGCCGTCCGCTTGGAACAGGCGGGTCATGCCCATTCATGCCCATTTTCTTTGCGATAACGCCGCTGCGCATCGTATTACTCCCAATCACAGAGGCCCGCCGGTCCATCCGGCGGGCATGTCCAGCCCGAATTTCGATGCGTGCCCCGTCCGGGCTGAGCTTCCGCCGGGCGCGCGCGCCTGGCAAAAAAGACGGGGGACGCAGGCCACGGCCAACGCCGTGCGGTATCCCGAATTGTCGGGAGGAACTTCCTCCCACTCGCGATTAAGCGAGTTTGATCTCGACATTCACGCCGGCGGCCAGATCGAGCTTCATCAGCGCATCGACCGTCTGCGGCGTCGGCTGCACGATATCGAGCAGCCGCTTATAGGTGCGAACCTCGAACTGCTCGCGCGACTTCTTGTCGATATGCGGGCCGCGGTTCACGGTGAATTTCTCGATTCTCGTCGGCAGAGGAATGGGGCCGCGGATCAACGCGCCCGTGCGACGGGCCGTGTCGGCGATATCGCCGGTGGCCTGATCGAGCACTCGATGATCGAATGCCTTCAGACGGATGCGGATATTCTGCGTTTCCATTCCAACTACCGATGAGAAAGAGCCAAGCCCCGGATCGCCCGGAGCCCCCGTCCAGATGAACGGGCTTCACCAAAATCAAAGCAAACCGCCCGACACCTCGAAGGGAATCGGGCGGGATGCGCAACTATATACTACGCCGTGATGTCGCCGACAACCCCTGCGCCGACGGTGCGGCCGCCTTCGCGGATGGCGAAGCGCAGGCCCTTGTCCATGGCGATCGGAGCGATCAGCTTGACGCCCAGCGTGACGTTGTCGCCCGGCATCACCATCTCGGTGCCCTCGGGCAGCGTGATCTCGCCGGTCACGTCGGTCGTGCGGAAGTAGAATTGCGGCCGATAGTTGGCGAAGAACGGCGTGTGACGGCCACCCTCGTCCTTCGACAGCACATAGACTTCGGCCGAGAAATCGGTGTGCGGGGTGATCGAGCCGGGCTTGGCCAGAACCTGGCCGCGCTCGACGCCGTCACGCTCGACACCGCGCAGCAGCGCGCCGATATTGTCGCCCGCTTCGCCGCGATCGAGCAGCTTGCGGAACATCTCGACGCCGGTGACGACGGTCTTCTGGGTGTCGCGGATGCCGACGATCTCGACCTCGTCGCCGACATTGACGACGCCGGTGTCGATACGACCGGTGACGACCGTGCCGCGGCCCGAAATCGAGAACACATCCTCGATCGCCATCATGAACGGCTGATCCAGCGGCCGATCAGGCTGCGGGATATAGTCGTCGACCGCCTTCATCAGCTCGAGGATCGAATTCTTGCCGATCTCGTCGTCGCGGCCTTCGAGCGCGGCGAGCGCCGAACCCTTGACGATCGGAATGTCGTCGCCGGGGAACTCGTAGGAGCTCAGCAGCTCGCGAATCTCGAGCTCGACGAGCTCGAGCAGCTCGTCGTCATCGACCTGGTCGACCTTGTTCATATAGACGACGAGCGCCGGCACGCCGACCTGACGGGCGAGCAGGATATGCTCGCGGGTCTGCGGCATCGGGCCGTCGGCGGCGTTCACGACGAGGATCGCGCCGTCCATCTGCGCGGCGCCGGTGATCATGTTCTTCACATAGTCGGCGTGGCCCGGGCAATCGACATGTGCATAGTGGCGCGCGTCGGTCTCATACTCGACATGGGCGGTCGAGATGGTGATGCCGCGCTCGCGCTCTTCGGGCGCCTTGTCGATATTGTCGAACGACACCGCCGTACCGGTGCCGCTCTCGGCCAACACCTTGGTGATCGCCGCGGTCAGCGTCGTCTTGCCATGGTCGACATGACCGATGGTGCCGATGTTGCAATGCGGCTTGTTCCGCTCGAATTTAGCTTTCGACATGGTATCTGTCCTCGTCTTTCTAACGTATCCTAAAAATGAACAATCGAACCCTCAGGCAAGTTTCGCCTTGACCTCGTCAGCGACGTTTTGAGGCACTTCCTCGTAATGCGAGAATTGCATCGTGTACTGGGCGCGGCCCTGACTGAACGAGCGCAGCTCGTTAACGTAACCGAACATATTGGCAAGGGGGACGATCGCATCAACCGTCTGCGCGTTGCCGCGGCTGTCGGTGCCCTGCACCTGGCCGCGCCGCGAATTGAGGTCGCCGATCACGTCGCCGATGAAATCTTCCGGCGTCACCACCTCGACCTTCATTATCGGCTCGAGCAGCTTGATGCCGGCCTTCTGCGCAACTTCGCGCATCGCGCCGCGGCCGGTGATCTCGAAGGCCAGCGCCGAGCTGTCGACGTCATGATATTTGCCGTCGATCAGCCGGATCGCGAAATCGATGATCGGGAAGCCGATCAGGTGCCCGCTTTCGGCGGTCTCGCGCATGCCCTTTTCGACCGAGGGGATATATTCCTTGGGAATATTGCCGCCCTTGATCTCGTCGAGGAACTCGATGCCGGTGCCGCGCTCGCCCGGGGTGACGATGACCTTGACCTCGCCGAACTGGCCCGACCCGCCCGACTGCTTCTTGTGGGTGTAGGTGACCTCGACCTCTTTCGCGAGGCTTTCGCGATAGGCGACCTGCGGCGCGCCGACATTGGCGTCGACCTTGAATTCGCGCTTCATGCGGTCGACGAGAATCTCGAGATGGAGCTCGCCCATCCCCTTGATGATCGTCTGGCCCGATTCCTCGTCCGAGGTGACCCGGAATGACGGATCCTCGGCGGCCAGGCGATGCAGCGCAACGCCCATCTTCTCCTGGTCGGCCTTGGTCTTGGGCTCGACCGCGACCTCGATGACCGGATCGGGAAAGTCCATCCGCTCGAGAATGATCGGCGCATTCTGGGCGCACAGCGTGTCGCCCGTCGTGGTGTCCTTGAGCCCCGCGATGGCGACGATGTCGCCGGCATAGGCATTGTCGATATCTTCGCGGTCGTTGGCATGCATCAGCAGCATGCGACCGATCTTTTCCTTCGAATCCTTGACCGAATTGGTCACCTGGTCGGACCGCGACAAAGTGCCCGAATAGACGCGGCAGAAGGTCAGCGTGCCGACGAAGGGGTCGGTCATGATCTTGAAGGCGAGCGCCGAGAAGGGCGCGCCGTCATCCGCCGGACGCGTCTCGAACTCTTCCTCGCCCTCCTCGCCATGCGGCTTGATGCCCTTGATCGGCGGGACATCGAGCGGGCTCGGAAGATAATCGACCACCGCGTCGAGCAGCGGCTGGACGCCCTTGTTCTTGAAGGCCGAACCGCACAGCACGGGAACGAAGGCCTGATCGAGCGTGCCCTTGCGGATGCACCGTTTCAGCGTCTCCTCGTCGGGCACGTTGCCCTCGAGATAGGCCTCCATGACGTCGTCATCCTGTTCGACGGCGAGTTCCATCATCTCCTCGCGCGCCGCGGCGACCGCGTCGGCCATGTCGGCCGGCACGTCGGTGATCTCATATTCGGCGCCCAGCGATTCATCCTTCCAGATGATCCCCTTGTTGGCGACGAGATCGACGATGCCCTTGAGATCGGCCTCGATCCCGATCGGCAGGCTCAGCACCAGCGGCGTTGCGCCGAGCCGGTCCTTGATCATGCCGACGCACATTTCGAAATCGGCGCCCATCCGGTCGAGCTTGTTGACGAAGCACATCCGCGGAACCTTGTAGCGGTCGGCCTGGCGCCACACCGTCTCGGACTGCGGCTCGACGCCGGCGACCCCGTCGAACACCGCGACCGCGCCGTCGAGCACGCGCAGCGCGCGTTCGACCTCGATCGTGAAGTCGACATGGCCGGGCGTGTCGATGATGTTGATGCGATGATCGCGCCAGAAGGTCGTCGTCGCGGCCGAGGTGATCGTGATCCCGCGCTCCTGCTCCTGCTCCATCCAGTCCATCGTCGCGGCGCCGTCATGGACTTCGCCGATCTTGTAGGACTTTCCGGTATAATAGAGGATGCGTTCGGTCGTCGTCGTCTTACCGGCATCGATGTGCGCCATGATGCCGATATTCCGATACATGTCGATCGAAGTGTCGCGGGCCATTTCTTGATTGCTCCAGTGGCCGGGCATCCGGCCCGGTCAGTAATGTGTGTGCTACCAGCGGTAGTGCGAGAAGGCGCGGTTGGCCTCGGCCATCCGATGCGCGTCCTCGCGCTTCTTGACCGCGTTGCCGCGGTTGTTCGCGGCATCCATCAGTTCGGCGGAAAGCCGGGCGGCCATCGTCTTCTCGCCGCGTCCGCGCGATGCGGCGATCAGCCAGCGGATGGCGAGCGCCTGGGCGCGATCGGGGCGAACCTCGACCGGGACCTGATAGGTCGCGCCGCCGACGCGGCGGCTGCGGACCTCGACGCCCGGCTTCACATTGTTCAATGCGTCGTGGAACACCTGCATCGGATCGGTCTTGGCCTTGGCCTCGACCTGGTCGAGCGCGCCATAGACGATGCCCTCGGCGACGGACTTCTTGCCCGCATACATCAGGTTGTTCATGAATTTCGAAAGCACCACATCCCCGAATTTGGGGTCGGGCAGGATTTCCCGTTTCTCGGGACGGCGACGACGTGACATATCTCTAGGCCTCTAAATCAATCAGTTTCTGGCAATCTTACTTGGGACGCTTGGCGCCGTATTTCGAACGGCTCTGCCTGCGGTCCTTGACGCCCTGCGTATCGAGCACACCGCGCAGCACGTGATAGCGCACGCCGGGAAGGTCGCGCACGCGGCCGCCCCGGATCAGCACCACCGAGTGCTCCTGCAGATTGTGCCCTTCGCCCGGAATATAGCTGATCACCTCGCGCTGGTTGGTCAGGCGGACCTTGGCCACCTTTCTGAGCGCCGAGTTCGGCTTTTTCGGGGTCGTCGTATAGACGCGCGTGCAGACGCCCCGCTTCTGCGGGTTCGCCTCCAGCGCGGGCACTTTCGATTTCGCCTTTTGCGGCGTGCGGCCCTTGCGGACCAGCTGATTGATCGTCGGCATGAAGCCCTTCACCTTATGTAAGTTACTTTACCACAGCACATGTCTGCGCCTTCCGATCCCCATTCCAAGCTCCGGAAATCGGATACCGGAAAAACGCAAACGGACCCCGGGCGCCGCAACGGCCCCCCAGGCCCATCACATGACAATGGCAATGTTCAAGCTCTCGCCCCGCATATGAGCAGCGTTTGGGTTGCACCCCCACCACCGGCTCGCGGGACGGGCGGGCATATAGCGAGGGGGCGGGAAAGGGTCAATGGCGCGGCAGCGGAAATTCGCGCGCTCCGCCCTTTCGAACGCCGAATCTCTATTTCAACAGTTCACCGGGAAATTGGCCGCTCCCCTTGCGCTCGCCGGTGCAAGGGGCATTAGGGCGGGGCCATGAGACGGTTTTCGACCTCCGCCTGGATCGTCACCGTTGTCGCGCTCGGCCTCGTCGCGCTCGCCGGACTGCAGATTGCGCGGTTCACCCTCGGTTTCGACGAGCTGCCGCTGGCGCACGCGCTGCTCGGCCCGCCCGGTGACGATATCGGCCGGATCGAGCATGTCGATGCGCGCTCGGGGGCGATCGACTATGCGCTGATCGACGCCCGGATCGAGCGGCTGATGGAGGATCCGGCGATGACCGGGCTCGCCGTCGCGGTCATCGAGAATGGCGAGATCGCCTTCGCCCGCGGCTATGGCGAGACGTTGCGCAATTCGGGCGAGCCCGTGACCCCCGAGACCGTCTTCCGCTGGGCCTCGCTGTCCAAGGGCGTCGCGGCGACGATGCTGGCATTGCTCGCCGAGGACGGGCTGGTCCGGCTCGATGCGCCGGTCGGCCGCTATGCGCCGTCGCTGCGCCTGCCCTTCGGCGGCCATATGCATGCGACGGTCGAGGATCTGCTTTCGCACCGGCTCGGCATCGTCCGCAATGCCTGGGACAGCAGGCTCGAAAGCAATGAAAGCCCGCTGCTGCTGCGGCTCGGCATGAGCCAGCTCGCCCGCGCCTGCGTGCCGGGCACCTGCTATCGCTATCAGAATGTCGCCTTCGACGCGGCGAGCGAGATCGTCGAAGAGGTCAGCGGCGGCAGGAATTACGAGACCGCGGTGCGCGATCGCCTGCTCCGCCCGCTCGGCATGGCGACCGCCTCGGTATCGCTGAACGGGCTCCAATCCAGCGACAGCTGGGCGCGCAGCCATTCCCGGACCGGAGCGCAGATCGAGGTCGTCGAGCCCTATTACCGGGTGCCGGCGGCCGGCGGCATGAACGGATCGATCCTCGATCTTGCCATCTGGCTGCAGGCGCAAATGGGCGCGGCCCCGGAGGTGGTGCCGCCCTCGGTGATCGCCGCCATCCATGCGCCGCGGATCCGCACGCTGAGCGAAGACCGACGGATGCGGCGTTATGAGGGGCGGCTGTCGAGCAGCTTCTACGCGCTCGGCTGGCGGCTTTACGACTATGCCGGCCACCAGGTGATCGGCCATCGCGGCGCGGTGCGCGGCTATCGATCGGCGGTGCTGTTCGATCCGGTCCGCAAGGTAGGCGTCGCGGTGCTTTCCAATTCGGACAGCGGTCGGCCGTTCCATATCC